>NZ_JABWRA010000087.1:0-15012 GCF_014268705.1 Pseudomonas sp. SWRI179
CCGTTTTCGCGAGCAGGCTCGCTCCCACAGGGGATTTATGGCGGTCATGCGCTCAAGTTCCACCACCCGCCAATGTGGGAGCGGGCTTGCTAGCGAAGGCGGTGGCATATTCAACATCGATGCAAGCTGAACAACCGTTTTCGCGAGCAGGCTCGCTCCCACAGGGGATTTATGGCGGTCATGCGCTCAAGTTCCACCACCCGCCAATGTGGGAGCGGGCTTGCTCGCGAAGGCGGCGGCATATTCAACATCGATGCAAGCTGAACCACCCTTTTCGCGAGCAGGCTCACTCCCACAGGGGATTTGGTGGTGTTCATGAATAGCGTTTTCAACGCCCTCTCCCTGTGGGAGCGAGCTTGCTCGCGATAGCCAGTGCCTGATCAATCTCAGCACCCATGGCTGACCTCATCCTGCCGCAGCACCTGCCGCACATGCCCCATGAACTGGCTCAACGAAGGTGATGGGGCCACCGGCTTGCGCTGCAACAGGCCGATCGAGCGTTTCGCCGGCTGGTCGATGGCGGTGACCGTGCACTGCTCGCCAATGTTGAACACGGCCGTGCAACTGGCCGGCAGCAGGGAGAACCCCAATCCTTCGCGCACCAACGCCGTGGCGGTGCTCAAGTGCGCGACCTCCCAGGCTGGAAAAGCATCGACGTTCAGATAGCGCAATGCAGCGTCAGCCAGGGGACGGATGCTGGTGTCGGGCGTAAGCGCGATGTAGGGCTGCCGCTTCCAGTCGTCCAGGCCTTCGCGCAGGTGATCCTTGTGGCTCAATAGCACAAGGTTGTCATCCAGCAGTCGCTCGAAACTCAATCCGGAAAGATCGTCAGGCAGCGAACTGATGCCGGCGTCCACCTCGCCTCGCTGCACCCAGCCCATGACTTCCCCCGCGCGGCCATCCAGCAAGCTCACCGTCACGCCCGGGTTCTCACGCTGGAAAGCAGCAATGGCGATCGGCAGGAACGACGCGGCGGCGGTAGGCAGGGCCGCCAGCCGGAGCGTGCCCCGGCTCAGGTTGAGGGTGTCACGAGCATCGCGCACGGCATCGTCCATGTCCCGGAGCATGCGCCGGGCCTGGGGCAAGAAGTGCTCACCGGCAGGCGTCAGTTCGACGCTGCGGGTGTTACGCGCGAGCAGTTGCAAGCCCATGCTCTCTTCCAATTTGCGAATGCTGTAGCTCAATGCCGGTTGGGACAGGTGCAGTTGTTCTGCCGTGCGGGTGAAGCTCGACGTCTCGGCGATCAGGATGAAGGCACGAAGCTGACGAAAAGAAACGTTCATGGCTCGCTCATAAAATTACTGGATCAATTGATTCTATCTTTAAAATTCACAGAATAATCCAGCCCCTTCACTATGGAGTCACCCTCCAGTGGAACTCGGACATGACAAAAACAATTCTCGTCGGGTGTGGCGCCGGTTTCGCCAATGATCGACCCGACGCCGCCCTGCGCCTGGCCCAGGACCTGGCGCAACGCAGCGGCCAGCGCTACATCATGCTGGAGCTACTGGCTGAGCGGACCCTGGCCGAGGCGCAGCTACGCAAACGACTTGATCCAGAGACAGGCTACTCCGCCCGCCTGTTCGACTTCCTCGAACCCATGCTCGACCTGTGCATCAAGGCCGGCATCCCGATCATCACCAACGGCGGCGCCGCTAATCCCCGGGCGGCGGCGCAACGGCTGCGCCATGGGTTGGCGGGTCGTTTCCCTGAGCTGAAAATCGCCTGTGTACTGGGCGATGACCTGTTGGAAGAAACGCCTCCCCGCTACGAACGATGGTTGTCATCGGCCCCCTTGGAGCACCCCGTTTCGGTGAACGTCTACACCGGGGCCGACGGTATTGCCCAGGCGTTGGCCGAGGGCGCCGGCATCGTGCTGTGTGGCCGAGTCGCGGATCCGTCGCTGGCGGTGGGGGCGATCCGCCATGGGCTGGGTTGGGCGGCTGACGATTGGCAGAAAATGGCCGTCGCCACCACGGCCGGGCATCTGCTGGAATGTTGCACCCAGGTCACTGGCGGCTACTTTGCCCATCCTGGGATGAAGGACATTCCGGACCCGGCCAATCTCGGTTGTCCGATAGCCGAGGTTCACCAGGACGGCCGCCTGATCATCGGCAAGACTCGCAACAGCGGTGGCCGGGTCAGCGAACAGACCGTCAAGGAACAACTCCTCTACGAAGTACATGACCCTCGACGCTATCTGACGCCAGATGTGGTGCTGGACCTGGGCCAAGCTCGCGTAGAAGATTTGGGTGGGGACCGTGTCGAGATCAGTGGCCTGCTTGGCCATCCACGTCCCTACACGCTCAAGGGCCTGGCGGGGGTGCGCGGCCTGTGGTTCGGCGAGGCGGAAATCTCCTACGCAGGCCCCGGTGCCGTGGCGCGTGCCGCGCTGGCGCGGGAGATCCTGCTGCAACGTTTTGACCAATTGGCACCGGGAATACAGCCCTGGATCGACCTGTCCGGGGTAGCCAGCCTTTTCAACGACCAGGGCGGTCGTTATCTGCAAAAGCAACTGGCCCAGGCGCCTTCCCTGGAGGATGTGCGCGTGCGCATCGGCTTGACCCACACCGACCGATTGCTGGTGGAAGCGCTGCTTGCAGAGGTTGAGTCGCTCTATACCAACGGGCCCGCGGGCGGCGGTGGCGTGCGCCGGCACCTCGCCGAGACCGTCACCACTCGCAGCTTCCTGCTGCCGCGAAATGAAATCCACACAACCCTGGAGTGGTATTGATGAACCTGGTCACCCTCGCTGACTATGCCCATGCCCGTGCTGGCGACAAAGGCAACATTCTCAGCATCGCCCTGTTTCCCCACGATCCTGCCCACTACCCCTGGCTGCTACGGGAACTGACCTGCGCCCGGGTGGCCGAGCAATTCGCGACGCGCCAGCCCTCCAAGGTGCATCGCTATGAGCTGCCGAACCTGAACGCATTGAATTTCGTACTTGAGGACGCCCTGGAGGGTGGGGTGAACCGCAGTTGCGGTCTTGACCGTCACGGCAAAAGCCTGAGTTACCTGCTGCTGGCCTTGCGTTTGCCAGGCCCGCAAGGCTGACCGAGCCACCGCCCGCGCACCATCCGACAACAATAAAAAGAGAGGCTGCAACATGATTACAACCCTGGGTTTCCTGATGATGTTCGCCATCATCGGCTTGATATTGCTGCGCAGGATCAGTCCGGTCGTGGCGTTCACCACCCTTCCCGTGGTCGTTTGCCTGCTGGCCGGTTTCAATCTCGGACAGATCGGCGAGTTCATCAAGGCCGGCCTGATTACAGTGGCCCCGACCGCCGCACTGTTTCTGTTCGCCATCCTGTTTTTCGGCATCATGCGTGACCGCGGACTGTTCGATCCGTTGGTCAATCTGCTGATCCGCAGCACGGGCGGCAAGCCGTTGGCCGTGGCGTTGGTAACGGTATTGGTGACGTCGGTGGTTCACCTCGACGGCGTCGGCGCCGCCACGTTCTTGCTGACCATCCCGGCCCTGCTGCCCTTGTACAAACGCCTGAACATGAGCCCAGCGATGCTGTTGTGCCTGGTCGGCACCACGGCCGGTGTCATCAATATGGTCCCTTGGGGCGGCACGACCGCACGGGCCGCCGCGGTGTCCGGGCTGGATGCCACCGAGCTCTGGCTAGGCTTGCTGCCGGTGCAGATGGTGGGCCTGGCGTGCATGCTGCTGGTCGCGACCGTATTGGGCCTGCGCGCCCAGCGTCGCCAACCGATGTCCCTCGGGGCGGCGGCGACGTGCGACCTCGGCGGCCTGCAGCCCCAGGACCGCGAATTCAGCCTCTCGCCCCGGGAGCTGCGCTACTGGCTGAACGTGGCGCTGACCGCTGGGATCCTGGTGTGCCTGTTCACCGGTATTTTCCCCCTGTACGCCTGTTTCATGGTGGGACTGGGCATCGCCCTGCCCTTGAACTTCCCGTCCCTGGACGCCCAGGCCGAACGCCTCAAGGCCCATGCCGCCGACGCGCTGCAAATGGTCCTGGTGATGATGGCCGCTGCCGTCCTGTTGGGCGTGCTCTCCGGCGCGAAGATGTCCGACGGGATGGCCTTGGCACTGATCGATATCCTGCCGGCGGGATCCGCCCAATACCTGCACGTGATCGTCGGTTTCTTCGGCGTGCCCCTGGGCATGATCTTTTCACCGGACGCCTATTATTTCGCCCTGCTTCCGGTGATCAAGGACGTGGCCGCCGCGGCGGGTGTTCCTCTCGAAGCCGTGGCCCGGGCCATGCTGATCGGGGAGAACACTGGCTTTTCCATCAGCCCGGTGGTGCCCAGCGTCTATCTAGCACTGGCGTTGTCCGGGGTGGAGCTGCGCAAGCACATCACCTATACGTTCTTCTGGGCCTGGGGCGTCAGCCTGGTGATGCTTGCCTTTGCCGTGGCAACCGGCGCGGTACAGGTATAACGCTCAAGGGCCGGCTTCAATGCGCATCGAAGATCAGCGAACGATGCACCCCGGAGCCCGCCCTCACCCCATCGCCGACCGCCAACGCGACTGAGCCGAACGGCATCGCCGCATCGCCACAGACAAAAACACCCGGGACGCTGGTTGCACGCGTCATCGGGTCGGCCTGGATGAACGCCCCGAGCGGGCCGTCTTCAAAAGCACAGCCCAAGGACGCCGCGAGTGAACCGGCCACCTGGATGCGCGACAGGACAAACAAGCCGTCAATGGCGATCACCCGTCCGTCCGCCAGCACCACGTCGGCCCGGTCGCCTTCAATACGTTCGACACGCTCCGGCACCAGGGTTACGCCGCGTCGGGCCAGGCTGTCCTGTTGCTCAAGGTCGGGCTCGAACACGCCATTGGTGAAGAATGT
The DNA here is from genome assembly GCF_014268705.1 of Pseudomonas sp. SWRI179. Lineage (NCBI taxonomy): Bacteria > Pseudomonadati > Pseudomonadota > Gammaproteobacteria > Pseudomonadales > Pseudomonadaceae > Pseudomonas > Pseudomonas sp. SWRI179. The sequence continues at coordinate 4,833 of NZ_JABWRA010000087.1, forward strand.
CGTCGGCCCCCAATCAGGCAACATCAAGGCATGGTGGAGCGACATCGGCGAGGTCGCCAACACCCCGATGGGACCTTGTTCCAGTTCATAGCCGTGGCAATACGGACAATGGAAGACGCTTTTGCCCCAGCGCTGCGCCAGCCCTTCCACGTCGGGCAACTCATCGATGACCCCGGAGGCCAACAACAGCCGCTGGGTGCTGTAGCGTTGCCCGTCATGGCTCTCCACGAGGAAGCCGCCCGCCTCCTGGCTGGCCTTGCTCGCGGTAGCCGATACCCATTCCACCGTCGGGTAGGCCAACAGCTGGCGGCGGGCATCATCGGCAATGTCTCCGGGGGCTCGGCCATCCTGCCCGAGAAAACCATGGGCGCTGGCCGCGAACCGGTTGCGCCGCTGGCCGGCATCGATGACCAGCACTTTGCGGCGGGCACGGGCCAATTGAAGGGCTGCGGACATCCCGGCGTAGCTGCCGCCTGCGATGATGACGTCGTAGTGCATGATCAATCTCCTGGGTGGTCCGGCGGAACTGATGAAGTCTCGACACATCGTAAGTTCCTTGAAAAGCGCCTGTCAACGATCTCGTAACTTTTGCAATTACAGGCGATACTCGGGCCGGTCTTCGTCACGGAACGCTGCAACGCTCATGAGAACCGACACCCGCCTGTCCCGCATGCTCCACGTTTTGATCCACATGGATCGCCACCAGCAATCGGCCACGTCCGACACCCTCGCGCAAATGCTGGGCACCAACCCGGTGGTGGTGCGCCGGACCATGGCGCTGCTCAAGGAACAGGGGTATGTCACGTCGGAAAAAGGCCATCGTGGCGGCTGGGCCTTGAGCAAGCCGCTGTCGGAGATGACCTTGCTGGACATCCACCAAGCCTTGGGCAGCACGTCGATCTTCGCCATTGGCCTGTCCACCGATCATCCGCAATGCCTGGTGGAACAGGCAGTGAATGGCGCGCTGACGGATGCGTTCGATGAGGCCCAGGCGTTGCTGCTCAAGCGTTTGGGAGCAATTACCCTGGCGCAGTTGGCGGAGGATTTTGACGCGCGGTTTCGACAGGTGTGCGCAGAGGATGGGGCAGATCTTTCGCAGATCGAGCATTGATGTTGGGGGGCCCACCGCTATCGCGAGCAGGCTCGCTCCCACAGGGTTCAGCCTTGACCACAAGCCGTCCATTCGCCGCGAATCCCTTGTGGGAGCGAGCTTGCTCGCGATAGCGGCAGCACATCCAACATCATCTATTCAGATGAATGCATTCGCGAGCAAGCCCGCTCCCACAGGGGTTAACCGAGCGCCCAATAAAAACGCCGCTCATTTGAGCGGCGTTTCTTGTACTACTTCAGACAGCGTCCGGCTTACAGCGCCATGTCAGCCGCTGGATTGGCTTGCGGGGCGGCGCCCGGCTTGGCCGGTGCCGCGGGGGCGCCAGGCTTGCTAATTACCGGCGGTGTGTCCAGTTGCAGGACTTCGCTGGTGTACGCCCATTCCTGGGCTACGCGCTCAGGGCTATCGTTGAGCTTGGTGCCGTAGCTCGGCACGATCTGGCGCAGTTTTTCCTGCCAGGCCGGGCTCGCGACCTTGTCCTTGAAGACCTTCTCAAGCACGGTCAGCATGATCGGTGCGGCAGTCGAGGCGCCTGGCGAGGCGCCCAGCAGGCCGGCGATGCTGCCGTCCTGGGACGCGACCACTTCGGTGCCGAGTTTCAGCACGCCGCCCTTCTCTTCGTCACGCTTGATGATCTGCACGCGCTGGCCGGCCTGCCACAGGCGCCAGTCTTCCTGCTTGGCGTCCGGGAAGTACTCTTTCAGCGCGTTGAAGCGGTCTTCGTCCGACAGCATCAGTTGGCCGGCCAGGTACTCGACCAGTGGGTACTGTTCGATACCGACCTTGGTCATCGGCCACACGTTGTGGGTGGTGGTGCTGGTCAGCAGGTCGAAGTACGAACCGTTCTTCAGGAACTTGGTGGAGAACGTTGCGAACGGGCCAAACAGGATCACGCGCTTGCCATCGAGCACACGGGTGTCCAAGTGCGGAACCGACATCGGCGGTGCGCCCACCGAAGCCTTGCCATACGCCTTCGCCAGGTGCAGTTGGGCGACGGTCGGGTTTTCGGTGACCAGGAACGAACCACCTACCGGGAAACCGGCGTATTCACGCGCTTCCGGGATGTCGGACTTCTGCAGCAGGTGCAACGCACCGCCGCCAGCGCCGATGAACACGAACTTGGCGTCGGTCTCGGTTTCGGTACCGTCTTTCAGGTTCGTGTACGAAACGCGCCAGGTGCCGTCTTCGTTGCGGGTGATTTCTTCCACTTCGCTGGACAGCTTGAGGGAGAAGTTCGGCTTGGTTTGCAGGTAAGTCGCGAACTGGCGGGTGATTTCGCCGAAATTCACGTCAGTACCCAACGGGCTCCAGGTGGCCGCGACTTTCTGGCTCGGGTCACGCCCTTGCATCATCAGCGGAACCCACTTGCTGATCTGTGCAGGGTCTTCGGAATACTGCATGCCGGCGAACAACGGGCTGGCCTGGAGCGCTTCGTAGCGCTTCTTCAGGAACGCGATGTTGTCATCACCCCAGACGAAGCTCATGTGCGGCGTGGAGTTAATGAACGAGCGCGGGTTCTTCAGCACACCGTTCTTGACCTGCCAGGACCAGAACTGACGGGAGATCTGGAACGCTTCGTTGATCTCGATGGCCTTGACGATCTCGACCTTGCCATTCTTGTCTTCCGGCGTGTAGTTCAGCTCGGCCAGTGCAGAGTGACCAGTACCGGCATTGTTCCAACCGTTGGAACTCTCTTCGGCAACACCGTCCAGGCGCTCGACCATTTCCATGGTCCAGCCCGGCTCCAGCTCATTGAGCCAGACGCCGAGAGTCGAGCTCATGATGCCCCCACCAATGAGCAAGACATCCACTTTTTTTGGCTCGGCGGCGTGCGTGGTCGCAAGACCCATCGCCATCGCCAGGCCCAGTAGCGCCGTGTGTGTTTTCTTCAACATGTGTGTATCCCTAGGATGAACGCCATTCCGTCCACCGGTCCTGATCAAGGATAGATCACATCCACGGCCAGCAATGCTGGGGGATGGATCGAGACGGACTGGAGGATGGACCTACAGGGCCGAGCATATTCGTCGGCCTCTCGTTTATGTCTCTCCGGCGCTGACTTCTTGTAGGTCTTGGCTTCAGCTGGGTGAGGGACGCTGCAAACGGTGTTCATCGGGCCTGGCGTGGCCGTGCCCGATTGTCGCAGCGGGGGGAGTTTACATAAGGAAATAAACAGACCGAAGCGCATTTTTACATTCTTGGCAAAAACGCCGACCAAATGACGGCATTTTAATGGCCCTGGTAACTATTCGCGTAAAAACTGTGCGTAACCCGTGTAGGAGCTCCTACGCAGCTCCTACAGCGCCAACCTATCCTAGGATCTGACTCAACACCGCCCGCAACTTGCCAGGCTTGACCGGTTTGTTGAGCAGCGGAGCATCCAGCTTGCGCAGGGCGCGGCGGCACTGGTCGCTGCGGTCGGCGGTGATGATGACCGCCGGGATTGCCTGGTGGAAATGCTCACGCAGGTGCTTGACCACTTCACAGCCGACGACCCCATGATCCAGGTGAAAATCCGCAAGGATCAACTCCGGCGCGCGGTTTTGCAGCACGTCAATGGCGCCCGCCTCGTCGGTGGCGGTCAACACCTCGCAACCCCATTGCCCCAACAGCGCGGCCATGCTTTGCAAGATGCTCAGTTCATTGTCGATCACCAACAACCGCCGCCCCGGCAGTGGGTTGCCGACGACCGCCTGGGCCGGGGCCTGGGACACGGGTTGCGGTTTTTCACTGGACAGCGGCACCTCGATGCTGAACACCGAACCCCGTCCCGGGCGCGAACGCACCTGTACCCGGTAACCGAGGATATGAGCGATGCGTTCGACGATCGCCAACCCCAGGCCCACGCCTTTGCGATCCGCCGCCCGACCGACGTCCAGTTGGTTGAACTCGAGGAAAATCGACTCCAGGCAATCGGCGGCAATGCCCCGTCCCGTGTCCCAGACTTCCAGGCTCAGGCGCCCTCCCCGGCGTCGGGCCGCCAGGAGAATGCCGCCCTGGTTGGTGTAGCGGCAGGCATTGCTCAGCAGGTTGCGCAGGATACGGCTGATCAATCGCAGGTCGGTCAGCACCGCTTCGTCGCCAAACCGCCCCCGCAGCTCCAACCCGGCGGCACCGGCCACCGATTGAAACTCCGACACCAGCGGCCCCAGCAGCTCATCCAGCCGATACGGCGCCAGGTCGGGCTTGACGGCGGCCTGGTCGAGCCGGGAAATGTCCAGCAGGTCAGTGAGCAGGTCTTCGGCCCCTTCGAGCGCTTGATGAGTGCGTTCCACCAGCACGTGCTCGGCGGCAGGCAACTGGCGTTCACGCAAGGTGGCGATCAGCAGGCGGGCCGCGTTGAGGGGCTGCAACAGATCATGGCTGGCGGCGGCCAGGTACTTGTCCTTGCTGCGGTTGGCGGCCTGGGCGACATCCCGGGCATCGCGCAATTGCTGCTCTATTTGCTCGCGCTGGGCAATCTGCTGCTGCAGGTTGTGGTTGGCTTCCAGCAACGCATCGGTACGCTCGGCCACCCGTTGCTCGAGTTGGTCATTGAGTTGTTGCAGGTGTTTGCGGGCCTGTTCCAGCTCATCGAGACGGGCCGTCAGTTCCGGGTAGTGACTCTTGCGCGTCGAGTGATTGCCCAGCCCCAGCAGCCCGGCCAGGGCTTTTTGCTGCTCGTCAGAGGGCTTCGCCATAGACGACCTCGACATCCCGCTGGCTCGACTCCCGAGGGTTGGTGAGGATGCACGGGTCGTGCATCGCATGTTGCGACAGGAACGGAATGTCCGACGTGCTGACACCGTGCAAGCCCAGGGTCTCGTGGAAACCGATGGTGCGCTTGAGGGCAATCAGGTGCTCCACCAGCCGGCCGCGGATCTGCCGGTGATTGAGCCCCCGGCAATCGATGCCCAGGGTCTCGGCAATCACCTTGAAACGCTCCGGTGCCGAGTTGTAGTTGAACGCCACCACATGCTCCACCAATACCGCGTTGCACAAGCCATGGGGCAAGTCGAGGAAACCGCCCAGGCTGTGGGACATCGCATGCACCGCCCCGAGGATCGCGTTGGAGAACGCCAACCCGGCCTGCATGCTGCCCAACATGATTTTTTCCCGCAGGGCGACGTCCGCCGGGTTGGCGATCATCTGCACCAGGTGGTTGTTGATCAGGCGCATGGCTTCCAGCGCATGGGGGTCGGTCAACGGACCGTGGCCGGTGGACACGAAGGCCTCGATGGCATGCACCAGGGCGTCGATGCCGGTACAGGCGGACAGGAACGGGTCCATGCTCAGGGTGGTTTCCGGGTCGATCAACGACACGTCCGGCACCGCCGCCTTGCTGACGATGGAAAACTTCATGCGTTCTTGCTGGTTGGAGATGATCACGAACTGCGACACGTCCGCCGACGTCCCCGCCGTGGTGGGAATCAAGATCAGTGGTGGGCTGGGCACGTGCAGGGTGTCAACGCCTTCGAACTCGAGGATGTTGCGGCCGTGAGCGACGACAATGCCGATGCCTTTGCCGCAATCCATCGGGCTGCCACCGCCCACCGCGACGATGACATCGCAATGGTTTTCCCGGTACAGGTCAGCGCCGAGCATCACTTCCTCGACCCGGGGATTGGGCGAGACCGCGCTGTAGATGCAGTAATCGATACCTTGGGCCTGGAGGCTGGCTTCGACGTCCGCCACCCAACCGGCGGCAATGACCCCGGGATCGGTGACGATCAGCACTTTGCGTGCGCCGAAGGTCTTGGCGTAGTTGCCGACATTGTGCCGACAACCGGCACCGAACATGATTTCAGGGGACACGAACTTGCGCAGCGGGCTGAGGCTCATCTTTTCAGTGACGTGGCTCATCGGTAAGCCTGTTGTTATTGTCTGGGATACCTTGAGCCTAAAGCATCCCACCGTGATTGCAATCAGACCAATAGGGTAGCCCGGCCTGAACGCCCCAGGCCGGGCCGGCACTCATCGGTTGGCGAAGTACATCGTCACTTCAAAGCCGATACGCAGGTCGGTGTACGCGGGTTTAGTCCACATGGGTCTTTCCTCTTCTTGTACCGGGCGATTCCGGCAAGGTCATTAATGCACGCCACGCCTGGGGCTCGAATGCTACTTTCGAAGCGGTGGGTGGGGTGCGTTGGTACTACTGGAGCAGCGAGCACTTGTGGCGAGGGAGCTTGCTCCCGCTGGGCTGCGCAGCAGCCCCAAAAATAGCAGCCACACAATCAATATGTGCATCAAGGAAAGGGCCGCTTCGCGGCCCAGCGGGAGCAAGCTCCCTCGCCACAGGGTCCCTGCAACTGCCTTGTTATCTCCCAGGGTTAGAAGAACCCCAGCGGATTGATGTCATAGCTCACGAGCAGGTTCTTGGTCTGCTGGTAGTGGTCGAGCATCATCTTATGGGTTTCACGACCCACGCCGGACTTCTTGTAGCCACCGAACGCGGCATGGGCCGGGTACAGATGGTAGCAGTTGGTCCACACGCGACCGGCCTTGATCGCCCGGCCCATGCGGTAGGCGCGGTTGATGTCGCGGGTCCACAGGCCGGCACCGAGGCCGAACTCGGTGTCGTTGGCGATGGCCAGGGCTTCGGCTTCGTCCTTGAAGGTGGTCACGCCCACCACCGGGCCGAAGATTTCCTCCTGGAATACGCGCATTTTGTTGTGGCCCTTGAGCAGCGTCGGCTGGATGTAATAGCCGCTCGACAAATCACCCTCGAGTCGCTCGGCAGCGCCGCCGGTGAGCAGCTCGGCGCCTTCTTGCTGAGCAATGTCAAGGTACGACAGGATCTTGTCGAATTGCTGCTCGGACGCCTGGGCGCCGACCATGGTTTCGGTGTCCAGCGGGTTGCCGCGCTTGATCTTGGCGATCTTTTTCATCACCTCGGCCATGAACGGCACGTAGATCGACTCTTGCACCAAGGCGCGCGATGGGCAGGTGCAGACTTCGCCCTGGTTGAAAAACGCCAGCACCAGGCCTTCAGCCGCCTTTTCGATAAAGGCCGGCTCGGCTTGCATGATGTCTTCGAAGAAGATGTTTGGCGACTTGCCGCCCAGTTCCACGGTGGACGGGATGATGTTCTCGGCGGCGCACTTCATGATGTGCGAGCCCACCGGAGTGGAGCCGGTGAAGGCGATCTTGGCGATGCGCTTGCTGGTGGCCAGGGCTTCACCGGCTTCGCGGCCGAAACCATGGACGATGTTCAACACCCCGGGCGGCAGCAGGTCGGCGATCAGTTCCGCGAAGACCATGATCGACAGCGGCGTCTGTTCGGCTGGCTTGAGCACGATGCAGTTACCGGCGGCCAGGGCCGGAGCGAGTTTCCAGGCGGCCATCAGCAGCGGGAAGTTCCACGGGATGATCTGCCCGACCACGCCCAGCGGCTCGTGGAAATGATAGGCGGTGGTCAGTTCGTTGATCTCGGCCGCCCCACCCTCCTGGGCGCGGATGCAGCCAGCGAAGTAACGGAAATGGTCGGCTGCCAGCGGCACGTCGGCATTGAGGGTCTCGCGCACGGCCTTGCCGTTGTCCCAGGTCTCGCTGACGGCGAGGACTTCCAGGTTCTGCTCGATGCGGTCAGCGATTTTCAGCAACACCCGCGAGCGGTCCTGCACCGAGGTCTTGCCCCAGGCGTCGGCGGCGGCATGGGCGGCATCCAGTGCCTTGTCGATGTCGGCGGCGTTGGAGCGTGGGAATTGGGCAATGACTTCGCCGTTGACCGGGGACGTGTTGGTGAAGTACTCGCCGTTGACCGGCGCGACGAATTCGCCGCCGATGAAATTGCCATAGCGCGGTTTGAAGGAAACGACGGCGCCTGGGGTTCCGGGTTGTGCGTAGATCATGATGGGGCCTCTGCCTGGTCGATGCCTGTCACGGGACAGGCGATAGGCCGATGGTAGAGAGCCCCGTGCCGTGGACGAATGCGTCATTGGCAGGGGGCTCTCTCGTTATTTGGTCGTAGGTTTCAAGCGATTGGCGCAAGTTCAAGGCCAGCGCAGGCCCTTGTGGCGAGGGAGCTTGCTCCCGCTCGGCTGCGAAGCAGTCGCCAAGAATCGGGAGCGCTTCGCACTCCAGCGGGAGCAAGCTCCCTCGCCACGGGTCCTGGCAGGTTTTAGCGCTTGGCGACAAGCTCTTTCGGCAACTTGAAGGTCCAGAGCATGCCGCCCTGGTTGAAGTCCTTCACGCGCTTGGCCACCTCGCCGCCCCACAGCGGCACCGCACCGCCCCAGCCGGAAACCACGGAGACGTATTGCTCACCGTCCATTTCCCAAGTGATGGGCGAGCCAAGCACGCCGGAGCCGGTCTGGAATTCCCAGACCTTTTCCCCGGTCTTGGCGTTGAACGCCTGCAGGAACCCTTCAGGCGTGCCGGTGAACACCAGGTTGCCCTTGGTGGTCAGGACCCCGCCCCACAGCGGCGCGAAGTTCTTGTGGCGCCAGACCTCCTTGCCGGTCTTGGGGTCGATGGCCCGCAGCACGCCGATGTAATCCTCGTTCAGCGGCTTGATGGTGAACCCGGCCCCGAGGAACGCCGCGCCTTTCTTGTAGGCGATGCCTTCGTTCCAGATGTCCATGCCCCATTCGTTGGACGGCACGTAGAACAGGCCGGTGTCCTGGTTGTAGGCCATGGGCATCCAGTTTTTCGCACCGAGGAAGGCCGGGGCGACGAACACCGAACTGCCCTTGGCTTCGCTGCCCGGCGCGCCCGGACGGCTGGCCTCGTTATAGATCGGCCGCCCGTCCTTGTCCAAGCCAGTGGCCCAGGTGATCTTGTCGACAAATGGGAAGCCGCGGATGAACTTGCCGTTGGTGCGGTCGAGCACGTAGAAGAAGCCGTTACGGTCAGCAGTCGCTGCCGCCTTGATGTCCTTGCCGCCTTCCTTGTAGTTGAACGAGATCAGCTCGTTGACGCCGTCATAGTCCCAGCCGTCGTGGGGCGTACTCTGGAAATGCCACTTGATGGTGCCGTCGTCCGGGTTCAGGGCCAGGCGCGACGACGAATAGAGGTTGTCGCCAGGTCGCAGGTGGGAGTTCCATGGGGCCGGGTTGCCGGTGCCGAACAGCAGCAGGTTGGTTTCCGGGTCGTAGTAGCCGCCCAGCCAAGGCGCCGCGCCGCCGGTTTTCCAGAGATCGCCCGGCCAGGTCTTGCCCGCCTCGCCACCGGAGATACCGTTCTCGACCGCCTTGCCATCCTTGTAGACGTAACCCATGTGGCCTTCCACCGTCGGGCGGGTCCACAGCAGTTCGCCATTCTTCGGATCGTAGGCGCTGATCTGGCCAACCACGCCGAATTCACCACCGGCCACACCGGTGATCAGCTTGCCGTTCACCACCATGGGCGCGGCGCTGATGGAATAACCTTCCTTGTGGTCGGCCACCTTCTTGCTCCACACCACTTTGCCGGTGTCCTTGTTCAAGGCCACCAGCTTGGCGTCGAGGGTGCCGAAGAACACCAGGTCGCCATACAGCGCCACGCCGCGGTTGATCACGTCGCAGCAGGGACGGATGTCATCAGGCAGACGCGCATCGTACTGCCACAGTTTCTTGCCGGTGCGCGCATCCACCGCGAACACCCGCGAATAGGAACCGGTGAGGTACATCACCCCGTCCTTGATCATCGGCTGGGCCTGCTGACCGCGCTGCTTTTCGCCACCGAAGGAGAACGCCCAGACCGGGCGCAAATCCTTGACGTTATTGACATTGAGACTGTCGAGCGGGCTGTAGCGCTGGCCCTGGACGCCCAGGCCGTTGGTCACGACCTGCTGCGGGTTCTTCGGGTCCTGGAGAATTTCCTGATCGGTCACGGCGGCCAAGGCCGAACCTGACAGCAGCATGGCACTGAGCAGCAGGCTCACGGCGAAGGGTTGGCGACGTGCGGGATGAGTCATGACGGCTACCTCTGCGGTTATTGTTATACCCGGGAAATTTTCCCGGTCTGCCACAGATTCTTGGGCTCGGGGCCCTCGCCAACAATTGCCCGCTGTGTTGAGTTTTCTAGTTCCTTGGTACACATGAGGCGTCGTCGCATCCAGCTTCTTTGCCGGTGCCTCCCCCTGTGGCGAGGGAGCTTGCTCCCGCTGGG
>NZ_JABWRA010000088.1:0-14296 GCF_014268705.1 Pseudomonas sp. SWRI179
CTGACACACCGCTATCGCGAGCAGGCTCGCTCCCACATTGGATTCTCGGTAGGCACAAAATTCATATGCACCCAGTCCCCCTGTGGGAGCGAGCCTGCTCGCGATGAGGCCCGCCAACTCAACATACATGCAGCTGACCCACCGCCGTCAGCAGCCTCTGCGCCCAGGCAAGTCCTCATCCATCAGTTGAAACGCCCTGGGCGCAAAGCCAAGTCGATCACTGGCGTGGGAATGGTCGAACACCAGATCTTCATTCATCCGCCCCACCAGCGCGCTGGAAAGATGCCGGTAGCGCGGCAGGCAGCGCATGATCGAAACGGCCCGGCTCAATACCGGGGCAGGGAGGGGCGGTGTTCGCTCCGGGCGTCCCATGGCCTGGAATACGCGCCTGACCATGGTGCAATAAGGCAGGACCTCTCCCCCCGAGAGGTTATAGGCGCCACTGAGCAGGTCAGGCGTGCTCACGGCGGACAGGCACGCCTGGATGACGTCATCCCCATGCACCGGCTGGCGCAACCCGGTGCCGCCTCCGATCAGTGGGAAAAATCCGAAGCGTTGAATGAACCGCGCGATTTCCGAAATGTTCTTGTCGCGGCCAAAACCATAGATCAGGGTCGGTCGCAGGATCACCCATTCGATTTGCTGTTCGACCGCCCACTGCTCAAGCTGTTCTTCTGCACGTATCAAGCGTTGCGCCACGTCCCGTTCCCGAGCGTCGGGCGATGCGTGCTTGGCAAAGCGGCTGGTGGATGAGAGGACAACAACACGTTTGACCTGGGTGCTGGCAAGGCGCTGCAGATAGTCGGGCAGCACCCAGAGGGGCGCGAATGACAGGAAGGTCTCCAGCGCCAGTCCGTGCCAGTCGTCAGCCTTTCGCCAGGTGACGCCGGGGCAGGACACGCTGGGCAGGCTTCGGGCAAAGGCGTTCGTCGAGTGACCGGCTTGGGCCAGCAATGGCAGGACGCGCTCGCCCAGGAGGCTGGTGCAGCCCAATACGCCTATCCGCAATTATCGAAGGTCCCATGCATGCTTAAGCCGGGTGGTGGCGTGGCGAAGGACCACCAGGCTGAATCGAAACCAGACCCCGATCACCACGCTGATCCACAGGATGGCAGGGTATTTACGACGGAAAAATTTGCGATAGAAACGCAGGAACCCCAAATGTTTGTGCCATTCGACGAAATAAGGTCGATCACGACTGCAACCGCCGAACACATGCATCACCCGGGCATTCGGCACGAACAGTACGCGCCAGCCGGCCTGATGGAAGCGCATGCACCAGTCCAGGTCCTCGCAATGAAGGAAATAGTCTTCGTCCCACAGCCCGACGCTCTCGATCGCTTCGCGCTTGACCAGCATGCAAGCCCCGGAGATGGCTTCAACGACAATGGGCGCACTGGGGAGTGGCTCCTTGTGCAATAAAAAATCCGACAACACCGACGGGAAAAGCGCCGCGAGCCGCGAAAGCCCAAAGGCCCGCATGAAGGCGCGCCTGGGTGTTGGAAACACGCGGCGTCCACCGGCTTGCTCGCTGCCGTCCGGATTGCACAGGAAACCTCCGACCATGCCGATTTCGGGCGAGCTGCGCAGTGCCTGCAGCATGCGGTCCATGGCATTGGCGGCCAGTTCGGTGTCCGGGTTCAAGAAAAAAACGTTGGGGGCCGCAGACAGGCGAGCACCTTGATTGCACGCCACGGCGAAGCCGAGGTTGGCGGCATTGCGGACGATCTGAAGCGAGTCGCCGGCAGGGTGGATTCGCTCCAACTGCACCAGGCTGTCATCGTGGGAGTTGTTATCCACCACGATCACGCGGGAAGCCCCGGCGGCAAAGGCCGACCCTACACTTGCCAACAAAAGTTCACCGGCGTTGTAGTTGACGATAACCACATCACAATCGCCAGGTAGAAATGATGGTGCCCATTCATCAATAGCGAGCAGTTCCACTGCTTCCAACTTCATTACTCCCTGTACAAACCTGGATACGTATGGGATCGCAACTACTCAGGTTTGTATTCAAGATAGCAGGTCCGTGGGCTTCGACCACTTCCGGTCATCGCTCCATGCCGATGACGCGCAACTAGTGGCCTGTACTCGAATTAGCCACACAGGCCACTAGGGCTGGGCCGCTATGCAATGAATCTGTTCGGGTGGCTCAGAACCTTCAGGACGAGGTGCCGGCGTGCATGCCAACGGCACGCCAGGCGGCCTCGGCCAACTGCTGCCGGTAGCCTTCAGGGCTGCGTTTGACGCGGCCGGAGAGCCAGGCGCGGCAGTAGCTTTCCGCCGAACCGATGATCAGTGAGGGAATCAGCTCGAAAGGCAGGTCCTGCAGATCCTGCTGGTGGGCCGGGTCACTGAACCATTTCTTCAGTTCGGCGTTCCTGGCCAGATTCGCCTCGGCGAGCCGCTCGTTGAAGCTGCTGCGCGCGACGGCAAAGCGCGCCTGGTATTGGAACCGTGCCCAATCGGGTTGGCTGACCACCCAATCCACGTAGCTGAACACCAGGGCATGCACCCACTCCCGGGTCGACGTGACAGCGCCGAGGTAGCTGTCCCTGAGTCGCGCCTGATCGTCCAGGGCGGTCATGTACAACGCCGCGACCAAGCCTTCCTTGTTCTCGAAATGGTGATAAATGGCCCCCACGCTCATCTCGCTTTCGGCACGGATGATATCGATGGTGGTCGCTTCGATGCCCTGTTGGTTGAACAGCGCCAAGGCACATCGAAGGATATGCCGCTTGGACTCGGCACGACGCCCTGGGTAACAGCGCTCGAGGAGATCGACAGGTTCCATTTTTCGGCCCAGGCAAAAAGGGGCCATGTTAATTGAAACGAAGGCTTGGCACGAGCGATTGACAGGGTAGCAGATTACAGAATATTGTTCTGTAACAGAGCGATATTCTGTAATGGAGTAATGTTCTGTTCATGACTCAAGCCCACCTGACCAGAGATACCCCATGAGCCAGACTCTCAGCATGTACCAAAGCGTCGGTCCGTCCGCGTTCAGCAATATGGCCTGCCAGATGGCCCCGTACTTCGGCACCATCAACCCGGAAATTTCGGTGTTGGCCCCCGGTCGCGGCGAAGTGAAGGTGCCGTTTCGCAAGGAAATCACCAATCACCTGGCCTCCGTTCACGCCATCGCACTGTGTAACGCGGCAGAGCTGGCCGGCGGCATGATGACCGAGGTGTCCATCCCCAGTGGCGCTCGCTGGATTCCCAAAGGCATGACTGTCGAATACCTGGCCAAGGCCAAGACGTCCATCCACGCGATTGCCGACGGTAGCGATATCGACTGGCAGACTTCGGGCGACAAGATTGTCCCGGTCGAGATCTTCGACGAGGCGGGGATAAAGGTCTTTACGGCGCGCATCACCATGAACGTGAAAATCGGCTAGATCGCCCGGCCCATCAAGCGTCGACCGTTTCTGCCAGATGGGCCATCAGCCACTGGCGGAAGCGGTTGACGCTTTGTCTGTTCGGGGCCCGGCCTTGGGGTTCCAGCAGGCAGAACTGCGCGTCGGTGCGCAGGATGGCATGCGTTGGCCGCACCAGGTTGCCGGTTTGCAGGTGATTGCTGAGCAGGCCCGACCACGCCAGGGCGATCCCTTGGCCAGCCAGGGCCGATTGGATCAGCATGGCGTAGCTGTTGATATTGATGCGCCGTCGAGGTTCTGGCGCTGGGTAGCCAAGACGCTGGAACCATTCCTTCCAGCCAATCCAGTCGCTGTGCTGGTCTTCCAGCCACAACCAAGTGCATCCACCCAATTGCTCCAGTGTCTCGATTTCCGGGTGTTGCGCCAGATAAGCGGGGCTGCACACCGGGAAAATCTCCTCGTTGAACAGCGGCGTGACTTTCATGTTTTTTGGCGGCGTGCTGCAGTAATACAGCGCCAGGTCACAGTCGAGCCGGGAAAAATCACTGACTTGATCCGTCGCGATGATGCGCAGGTCAATCTCCTCGTTCTGGCGCTGGAACTGCGACACCAGCGGCAGCAGCCATAGCGACGCCATCGCCGTGCTGGTGACCACCGTGACTTGCTGCGCACCTTGCCAATGGCGTATGCCCGCGGTGGCCTGGGCGATGTGCTGCAGCGTGTCGCGCACGCTTTCGTAATACTGGCTGCCGGTGGCGGTGAGGTTGATCTCCCGGGTCGTGCGGGTGAACAGTGCCGTGCCCAGGTAATCTTCGAGCAAGCGTACCTGGCGGCTGATGGCGCCTTGGGTGACGTTCAGTTCCCGTGCCGCCATGGTGAAGCTCAAGTGGCGGGCGGCGGCCTCGAACGCCACCAGGCTGTTGAGGGGCGGCAAGGGTTGCAGTTTCATCAGGCTTCAGTCTTATCAGTGTTAGGCGCACAGAGATTGTGCAGAAGCCGGCGTGCAGTGACTACCTAATTAGCGAGGAACGGCTAAAGATCAAGGACCAAGTCGGAAGTGGGCTTGCTGCAGCACAGCAAACGCAGGCCCTTGTCGATTTCCCGCTGCCGGATGCCGCCGTTGTGGTTCATGTCCACCGTGCCCTGGAGCAGGGCGGTCTTGCAGGTACCACAGACGCCCTGGCTGCAGGAGGAGGGCACGATGGCGCCGGCTTTCTTGGCGGCGGACAGCACGGTCTGATTGGCCGGCATGCTGAATGTCTTGCCGGAGCGCGACAGGGTCACCGTGAACTCGGCTGGTTGATCGAGCGAAGCGGTCTGCTGGAGCAACGGTTGCTCATTCAGTGCGGCAATGTCGAAGCTTTCCTGATGGTAGTGGGCGAAATCGAACGCCGCTTCCCTGAGCAGCGACTTGACCGCTTCCATGTACCCCTGGGGACCGCAGGTGAAGATCTCCCGCTCCTTGTAGTCCGGCACTTGCTGGCTCAGCAACGACAAGTCGAGCCGGCCTATCGGTTGCTGCCATTGCGTGGTGTCGCCAAGCCCTTCGCAAATATTGATGACCCGCAGCCCCGGCATGGCTGCCTGCATGTGCGTCAATTCCCCATGGAAGATGATGTCGGTGGGCGTGCGGGCGCTGTGCACGAATACGATATCGAGGTTGCCAGCCATGTCGCAGGCGGCCCGGGTAATCGACATCAACGGCGTCACGCCGGAGCCGGCGGATAGGTACAACAACTTGTTGGCCGGATGGTCGACCGGCGTAAAGCAGCCCGCTGGGCCGGACGCCTTCAGGCTATCGCCGGGCTTGAGGTTGTCATGCAGCCAGTTCGACACCACGCCCCCCGGTACGCGTTTGACGGTGATGGAAAATGCGAAGGGCCGGGTCGGGGAGGACGACAGGGTGTAGCAGCGGGCAATGGTTTGCCCGCCAATGACCGGCGAGATCGTGATGAATTGACCGGGCTCGAAACTCAGGGCGCTGAAGTCCGCACAGCGAAAAATGAACGTCCTGACATCGTGGGTCTCCTGGCGCACGGCGCAGCATTGCAGGGTTTTCTGCTCGCCGCTGTGCCACTGCGCACCGAACGTGCCCCAGGTGGCCGGGTCAGTGAAACGCTGGACCGCGCTGGCGTTTCCAGGGCGCGTCAGGTGTTCGTAAGTCGTCATGTTCATTCCTCACACGCCGTGGGCGGCGAGGCGCGCCGCGTACCAGCGCGAGAACTGGTCGACATAGGTTTCGGTAAAGGCCGAGAACGGGCCGGGCGTGTAGGCCGGATCCTGGGTGCCGCTGTGGGTGATGCCGACGAGGCTGGCGTCCTGCAGGTTGGTCGCGACCCAGACTTCGGTCAGCTTATCCAAGTGGTAGTCGACGCCTTCGACCGCGTCGGCATGGACCAGCCATTTGCTGCGCACCAGGGTTTTGTCGGGCGCCAGCGGGATGATGTAGGAAACCACGGCGTGGTCGCTCATGACATGGGTCCACGAGTTGTGGGTCCAGAAATGCATGTCGCCCAAGTCGCGGCGAGTGAGGTCGCCGAACAGCCGGGTGCACGCCACACGGGTGTCCAGGGTCTGGGATTCGCCGTTGCCGGCAATGGCCAGCCGCTGCGAGCGGAACTGGGTCACGGCGTTTTCACCTAGATGTTCGACGGCGTCGCAGATATAACCTTCGCGCTCCCAGTTGGCCTTGGTCTCGGCATTGCGGCGGTGATACTCCGCCAGCGCCTGGAGTGAGTCCTCCCCCAGGCCATCGGTGCAGAAACCGAAATCTTCGGGCAGGAACGAGGCGGTCAATTCCGGGTGAGTGGCTGCGCAGTGATAACACTCGCGGTTATTCTCGATCACCAGTTTCCAATTGCCGTTCTCGATGATTTCCGATTCGAAGGCGATTTTTGAACGGGCGATGTCATATTGAGCGAAACGCGGTGTCATGACCTGATCGAGGTACTGGATGTCTTCTGGCGGTTCGTCGCCCAGGCAGACGAAGACATGGGTGCCGACAACCCGAGTGTGCACGGGAATCAGGCTTTTGCACTTTGGGTCGAAGGCCTGCCCCATGTGCGCTGCATGTTTCAGGCTACCGTCGAGGTCGTACGTCCACTGGTGGTAGGGGCAGACCAGCATGCCCACCGTCGACTTGCCGGCCTGCTTCAAGCGAGCCCCGCGGTGCCGGCAGACATTGCGAAAGGCCTGCACCTGCTCGTCATCGTCGCGCACCAGGAGGATGGATGACTTGCCGATATCGAGGGTGGAGACATCACCGGGTTCGGGGACGTCGCTGGTGACCCCCACCAAAATCCAATGCTGGGTGAAAAAGATCTCGACGTCGGTTTCAAAAACATCCTGGCGACCAAACAAACCACCCGGCATGCCATGACCGGGAGTGCGGTCGGTCAGAAGTGCACGATGGGTTTTCACGGCATTAATAGTCATTATGGGTCTCGCTCAAACTCAAGGTTGATCAGGCGGCAAGTACAGTTTGGGAAGGTGCAATAAGACCGTCAACGCGCTTTATTTTCACGTTCGCATAACTTTGCGTTATGCCTGGAAGTGGTCTTTAACGTCTTGATAATCAGTGGTTTAGGTAGCTGTCATCGGTCAGCCAGTCGATCAGTGCCTGGGTGATGGACTCACGTTTGCGACCGCTTGGAATGATCAGGTAATAAGCGTCTTTTGGCTTGACCCCATAGGGCGTGATTCTGATCAGCTCACCGCTGTTGAGTCGGTGCGCGATCAGCCGGCTCCAGCCCAGCGCAATGCCATGGCCCTGCATGGCCGCCTGGATCGCATCGTTGTAGGAACTGCAGCGAAATGAATAATTGAGCTTGGGGCGCATATCCCCGAGTTCCCGGCACCAACGGTTCCAGGTCATCCAGCCTTCCAGGGTGGAATCGGAGTCAATCAGCGCCGAGTCCAGAAAATCGGCAATGGAGGAAGGGGCCGGATTGGCGGCCAGCCAAGCCGGCGAACACACGGGAAAGACTTCTTCGTCAAAGAGGAAAATCGAGCTTCCGTCCTCCCATTTTCCATTGCCGAAACGGATGGCCAGGTCGACGTCATCGCGATATGAACTGGGCGAGACCTGCTGCGTCAGCAAGCGCAATTTCAGCTTGGGTTGCAGGGTGCGTAGCGCGGTCAACCTGGGGAGTATTCGCAAGTGCGAAAACGCCTCGGTGCAGGCGATGGTGATCTCCTGCTCACCAATACCCTCGGCAATCTTGTCGAAGACACTGGCCATGCGGTGTATGGACTCCGCGACGACCAGGTGCAGGACATAACCTTCATGAGTCAGCTTGATCGCTCGATGAAGGCGATGGAACAGCTTGGTCTCCAGGGTCTCTTCCAACAACCGGATCTGTTTGCTGACGGCCGCCTGGGTCACGCCCAGTTCCTGGGCCGCCAGGGTGAAGCTGGCCAGCCGCGCCACCGCCTCGAACTCCAGCAGCGCCGTCATCGACGGTATCAGCCGCCGATAGCCCTTGACCTTTTTATCGATATCGCTGGGTTGCATAGGAGTGTTCCAACGCCGTGCCGTGAGTTACGCCACCGAAGATTCTGCTGCGGGTTCAGCAAACCCCGGGTGTGACAGGTTATGCCCCAGCAGTGCCCGATACAGTTCACCGTCGCCCACGATGCCCAGGACGGTACCGGCCTCGTCCTGCACGATGAGGGGGTGGCCGGTTTCGTAGCGGATCTGCAGGGCGTCGCGCATGGTAGTGGTCGGCGGCACGCACGTCGGTTGCCGAGCCAAGGTCCCGATTGCCTGGGTCGGATTCCAGGATTGGACGTGTGCGGTCGTGGCGCCTTTTCGCACGCTGCTCAAATGACGCTGCGCAGTGACCACCATCCACAGGTTTTGAGCCGTATCCAGGCAATATTCGTCGCGGGCGAAAACGCACTGGCCCAGCGGGGTCATCAAGCTTTTCGCGCACAGCACATTCAACGGATTGGTGTGGGCGACAAAGTTGCGCACGTAGTCGTCGGCCGGGTTCAGTACGATCTCTTCAGGCTTGCTGTACTGGATGATCTTGCCGTCTTTCATGATGGCGATGCGCGTGCCCAGCTTCAGGGCTTCGTCCAGGTCATGGCTGACGAACACGATGGTCTTGTGCAGCTTGCGCTGCAGGTCGAGCAACTCATCCTGCAAGCCTTGGCGGATCAGTGGGTCGAGGGCGGAGAAGGGTTCGTCCATCAGCAGGATGTCGGCGTCCATCGCCAGGGCGCGGGCCAGGCCGACCCGTTGCTGCATGCCACCGGACAGCTCATGGGGTTTTTTATTGCGCCATTGGGTCAAGCCCACCAGCTCGAGTTTTTCATCCACCAGCTTGCGCCGTTCCTTTTCCGGGCGGCCCTGCATTTCCAGGCCGAAGCTGATGTTCTCGCGCACTGTCAGCCAGGGCATCAGGGCGAACTTCTGGAACACCATGGCGATGCGTTGGGTGCGCATCATTTTCAGCTCGGCGGGGGTGCAAACGGCGATGTCGATCTGCCGGCCTTGGTGTTCGACGAACAGTTTGCCGCGACTGACGGTGTTCAGCCCGTTGATGCAGCGCAGCAGGCTGGACTTGCCGGAGCCGGACAGGCCCATCAGCACGCAGATCTCACCTTTGTTGATCTCCAGGTTGGCTTTCTCCACGCCGACGATCAAACCGGTTTTCTGAAGAATCTCCGGACGGGAAAAGCCTTGGTCGAGCAGATCCAGGGCAGGCTTCGGGCGGGCGGCGAAGATGACGTCGACGTCTTCAAAACGGATGATGCTCATACGTCACCTCTTTTCAGGGTTTCACGTTGCTTGCAGATGCGGTCGAGCGTGATCGCCAGCAGCACGATGGCAAGGCCCGCTTCGAAACCCATCGAGATATCGGCGGTGTTCAGCGCATTGACCACCGGCTTGCCAAGCCCGTCGGCGCCCACGAGGGCGGCGATCACCACCATGGACAGTGACAGCATGATGCATTGGGTGATGCCGGCGGCGATGCTGGGCATGGCGTGGGGCAGTTCGATGCGCGCCAATAATTGGCGGCGCGAACAGCCGAAGGCCTTGCCGGCATCCATCAGTTCTTCCGGGACATCGCGGATGCCCAGGTAGGTCAGGCGAATGGGGGCGGCGATGGCGAATACCACCGTTGAGATCAGGCCCGGGACCACACCCAGACCGAATAGCGTCAGCGTAGGAATGAGGTAAACGAAGGTCGGTACGGTCTGCATCAGATCGAGTACCGGACGCATCAGTGTGTAGAACATCGGTTTGTGCGCGGCAACAATGCCCAGCGGTACACCGATGACCACGCAAACGAGTGTGGCGAAGGTCACTTGGGCGAGGGTCTCCATGGTCTCTTGCCAGTAACCGAGGTTGAAGATCAGCAGGAAGGCGAAGGTGACGAAGAGGGTGAGGCTCACCTTGCGTTGGATGTAGTAGGCGAGCAGGGCGAAAACAGCAATCAACGCCAAGGGGTTGAACCACAGGAGTGCGGTGGTAAACGCGGTGATCACACCCGACAGCGACAGCGAGATGGCGTCGAAAATACCGGCGCCATGTTGAGTCAACCATTCGACATACCGAGCGATGTGTTCGCCCAGGGGAAGCTTCTCTTGTGTCATCCACATATCACTGATCCGGCTGATGGAAAGAAACCGCACGCCAGCAACCGCCCGGGCGCCGCTTCGCGTGCCAGGTTCGCAGGCAACGCAAAACGACTGCGCGAGGCGTCGCGTCAGCAGCTATCGAAGTTTGGGCAGGGAAGGGGTAACAGAAGAAGCGTGTGACAACGCCAGTCGCCCCGGCTTTCTTTGGCCGGATGTCGAGGGTTTTCCAAAGGAGTGCACTGCAAGATTCATAATGGCGGCTCGTTGTTGTTTTGGTTTGGAGTCCGTTGCCTGTGGGAGATAGTTATCCAGGTGCCTTTGGCTGACAAACCATTTTAAATCAGTGCCTCATGAGTTTTTATCATCAATGATTCGCCACTTCTGGGCCAAAAAAGTCGATTAAATGTACTTGGGTGTACATTCAGCGGTCATCCAAGTACATTCGCGCTACGCATGATTGAAGAAGGTATGCAGGATGCCCCAGGTAGGAAAGGCACGTGGCAAGGCCCAGGACGCGGGCTGGCGGGGCTCGCCGGAGGGTTGGCTGGAAGCGGCCTATGAGGCCCTCAAGGAGTCGGGCATCGATGCGGTGCGGGTCATGCCGCTGGCCAAGCGCCTGGGCTTGTCACGCACCAGCTTCTACTGGTTTTTCGAGGATCGCGAGCAACTGCTGGCGGCGTTGCTGTCGCGTTGGCGGGAGACCAATACAGGGGGACTCATACGGCAAAGTGAAAGCTATGCCGAAAGCATTTCCGAGGCGATCCTGAATGTGTTCGAGTGCTGGCTCAATCCGCAATTGTTCGACTCGCAATTCGAATTCGCCGTGCGCAGTTGGGCGCTTCAGTCCGCGGAAGTAGCCCAGGAGGTGGCGGTGGTGGACGAGCAGCGCATGAATGCCCTGGCGAGCATGTTCAAGCGCTTTGGCTACGACACCCAAGGGGCGGATGCACGGGCCCGAACGATCTACCTGACGCAGATCGGCTACATCACCATGAACACCACGGAGCTGATCACCGTGCGCTTCCAGCGCATCCCACATTACGTGAGCATCTTTACCGGCAAGGTCCCCAAACAGCGTGAGTTGGATCGTTTCTACGGGAAGTTCGGCTATGCCGAAAAAGAGCCCGGGGTCTTTGTGCCCTTGACCGACACGTTCGAAGGCAACGGCGATGATCAATGAGACCGTGGGGATCATTGGCGGCACCGGCTGGTTGGGCGGCGCGATTGCCAGGGCGGTCCTGGCCAAGGGACTGGTGCCGGCGGGGAACCTGATCATTTCCAATCGCTCCGGCAACCATCCGTTGGCTGAGCAAGGCGCTCGCCTGGTCACGGACAACCAACGGTTGGTGGATCGCAGCGACGTCGTGATCATCGCGGTACGCCCCGAGCATTTCGCCAGCCTGGGCATCGATGCGACGGGCAAAATCGTGATTTCATTGATGGCCGGGATTACGGCCCAGATGATTGCAGCGCAGACGTCAGCTTCAGCGATCGTGCGGGCGATGCCCAACGCGGCGGTGGAAATCGAGCAGTCCTTTACGCCTTGGTATTGTTCGACCGGGGTAGGAGCGGCAACGAAAAACCTGGTGCAGCGTGTGTTCGAATGCGTAGGCACCGCGGCAGAAGTCCAGCAAGAGGACTTCATCGATTACCTCTCTGCGCTCTCGGGCACCGGCCCGGCTTTTCCGGCCTTGCTGATGACGGCCCTGGCCCGTCAGGCGATGCTGGCCGGCATACCTGGCGACATCGCGCAGATGGCCGCAAAAAATGTCGTGGTCAACAGCAGCCAACTGCTGGCCAATCGTGACCCCCAGCAGATGATCGACGCCTTGGTGGCTTATCGGGGCGTCACGGCCGCAGCCTTGCAGATGATGAGCCAGGGGGATTTCGAAGAGCAGGTGGGGAGGGCGTTGCAGGCCGGTGCCGCGGTGGCTCGCAAGGGGCTTCAGGCCTGATAAGAATTCGAGATACAAAAACGGCGCCTTCCTCTATTGGAAGAAGCGCCGTTTTTTCTTGAGCGAGCCCTATGGCGGCTCAAGGGACGGGCTTGCCGTTACTTGCTTGGGTGAGCAGCCTGAAGTTTCTTGGCTTCATCCAGGTGATGTTGCAGGTCCGGCAGCATCTTCTGGGCGAACGCCTTGAGTTCGGTACTGCCAGCTTTCTTGTCGTCGGTAACGGTGTTGGCTTCTTTCTTGAACAGCTCGATGGTTTCTTCGTGGGCCTTGACCTGATTGTTGGCGAAGGCTGGATCAAAAGACTCATCGCGCACGTCGAGAATCTTCGCCTTGGCTTTTTTCATCAACGTGGTGTCGTCGGGTACCTGGATGTCATGTTTCTGAGCCAGCGCCTTCAGCTCTTCATTGGCCTTGGTGTGGTCGGTGATCATCTTGTTGGCGAACGCCTTGATGTCCGCCGATTGGCTTTTTTGCAAGGCCAGCTTGCTGGTTTCGATTTCCGCAATGCCACCGGCCGCCGCGTTGTCGACAAAGTCATCTGAAGTCGCGGCCCATGCCATGCCCATGCTGGTACTCAGGGCAACTGCCAGGCCGAGTTGACGCAGGGTAAATCTGTCCATAGGTAAGTCTCCACACAGGTTGTACAAGTGATTCTTGTGGTCACTGATCAATGGAGAGCGGTGCGTTGGCAAAGGTTTGATCGCAATGCGCGACGGTACGACGAACGGTCACCGCTGGTCGGATTGGCGGTCGACAGAACCCCGTCGACGAGGCCATCCTGATAATCGATGGGCGTCGAAAGGACGCCTGCCACCGATCCATCAAAGGAGGTGTTCCATGCCGGTGTCCCACGATTTGTGCCAGGATCTCAACTGCACAAAAGACCACATCAAGCAAAGACGGGCCGAGAATCCAAGGCTCGACTCGTTACTTCAAAAATACTCCGAACTGGATGCCGAAGTGGTCGACGCCGAGAAGCCATCCTCCGCCGTGCTGCCCGACGAAGTCCTGGAGACGCTCAAGAAGAAGCGATTGCTGATCAAGGACGAGATCATGGCTCACATGAAGAGCGAGCCATAGCGCCGACTGCTTGTGAGGACTTTTGTGGCGAGGGAGCTTGCTCCCGCTGGGCTGCGTAGCAGCCCCTGGATCTCGTGAGCGCTGCGCATCGAGCGGGAGCAATCTCTCTGGCCACCACAGGCCTCATGTCAGGCAGGCGCAACACAACCGTCAGGTCAACGGATCCCAGCGCTGGGACCAGTCGCTACCGGTCCTGACGATCTCCCGCAGCACTTCGAACGCCTGCTGCAACGCCGCCGAATCCCGGTCCCTGGAATACACCAGGTAGGTCGGGTAGTTGAACTCCGGCGCCTTGGGCACCCGCTCCAGGATGCCGCTGTCCAGGTAGCTCTGCACGACCCGTGTGCGGAAGTAGCCGCTGCCACCCTTTTCGAGGATGTATTGCAGGGCCAGGGGACCGAGGTTGAAGGTCACCGCGGCCTTGGCCTTGTCCGGTAGCGCGGTGTCGTGTTGGCGTCGGAAATCCGCGCTCCAATCGATGTACACGTAGGGGTCGGGACGGGCGGCCAGGCGCACCAGGATGAGTTTTTCTTCCAGCAATTGTTCCACTTGCAGGCGTGGCCAGTATTCGGGCTGATAGACCACCGCCGCATCCAGCAGCCCCAGTTCCAATTGCTGCAGCAGCTTTTCGCCGTCGCGGATGTCCATGCGCAAGGCATGACCGGGAATTTTCTCGCGCAGTGCACCGGCCCAGGCCAGCATCAACGGGTTGCACAGGCTGACCTCGCCACCCAGGTGCAAGACGTTGCGATAGCCCTCGGGCAATGGCAGGTCCCGGCGGGCCGCTTCCCAGGTTTGCACGAGCTGGTTGGCGTAGACCACGAAGGCCTCGCCGTCGGTGGTCAAGCGCGCGCCGGCGCGGTTGCGCACGAACAGCGCGCAGCCGAGCTGGCTTTCGAGCTTCTGGACCCGGGCGGTGATTGCCGTCTGGGTCACGTGCAGCTTCTCGGCCGCTGCGGCGAGACTGCCGTGGCGGACGATTTCCAGGAAGGTGCGGGCGAGGTCGATGTCCATGGTCAGGCCGATGCGGGGGAAGCGGGCATTGTAAGAGGTGCCATGCCTTCCCGATACGGTCATACGGTTCACTCAAGGCTTTTGCGATTCATTGTGGCGAGGGGATTTATCCCCGCTGGGCTGCGCAGCAGTCCCAAAACCAGGCAACTCGGTGTGCCAGGAAGATTGAGTTCACTGCCTTAGGACTGCTTCGCAGCCCAGCGGGGATAAATCCCCTCGCCACAGGGGGCTGTTGTTCTTGAGTGAGCAGTATGATCTCGAAGCCGGCTGTTATTCGACGGC
>NZ_JABWRA010000089.1:0-13984 GCF_014268705.1 Pseudomonas sp. SWRI179
CCAAAAATAGCCCAGTCAACATTGATAGCCAGGTTGACCGACAGGGGGCTGCTGCGCAGCCCAGCGGGAGCAAGCTCCCTCGCCACAGGGGTATGTGTTCAGTCAGGGTCGTGGGTATCCACCCGCTTCATCCCCGCCCGCTCATAACGCGGATAAAGATGACTGACACTGCGAATCAACTCGTACCGAGTCAAGCTGATCCCCGCAAAGCGCTCGGGAATAGGGCTGCGGATCATCTCGGCCATGTCGTCGCCCCGCGCCGCGCCGTCGCGCATCAGTTGGTCGAGCCAGCCCAGGTAGTCGCGCATCTGCACAAAGGGCCCGGCGTCGCTCGCGACCGGGCCATGGCCGGGCACGATCTGCTTCCAGGGCAAGGCCTGCAAGGTGTCCAGGTCCTGGAGCCAGACTTCCAGACCGGGGCTGTTGGGGGTGGTCAAGGCCCGTTCGTAAAACACCAGGTCGCCGGCAAACAACACGCCAGTGGTTTCATCCAGGATCGCCAGGTCCGCGCCGGTGTGCCCGGCCAATGCCAGCAGACGCAACGAATGATCGCCCACCGTCAGCGTCTCTGCCGCCAGCACTTGGGTTGGCAGTACCACCTCGGTGCCGCGCATCCAGTCGCCCACCAGCCGGTACATGTTCTCCGCCAGCGCATCACCCTGTTGTCGCAGCAGGTCGGTGGTGCCCGCCAAGGCACCGATAGGCACGTCGCTGAACGCCTGGTTGCCCAATACGTGGTCAGGGTGATGATGGGTCAGCAAGACCTGGCTGACCGGCTTGTCGGTGGTCGCGGCAATGGCCTGGCGCAGCGCCTCGCCGTAGCGTTTCGACGGCCCGGTGTCGATCACCACCACGCCGGCCTCGGTGACGATGAACGCCGTATTGACGATGTTGCCGCCGTTGGCCTTGGCAAAATTCTCGGTGCTGCCTTCCAGCAGCCAGGTGCCTGCGGCGATCTGCCGGGGCTTGAGTGAATAATCGGTGGCGGACCATGCCGGCAGGCACAGGCCAAGACAGAGCAGTAACAGCCAGCGCATGGCGCGCTCCTTCTGGTCAGGGAATGGCCGCCTCGAACGCGTTGCCGCTGTTGTCGCGCAGCACCAGGCGGGTCTGTCCCGGGCCTTGGATATCGAAGCCCAGGTTGGGGTTTTCGCTGACCGCCGGGAACAGCTCCAGGCGCGCCAACACCTGACCGTCGGCGTCCAGCAGTTGCGCCTGGTTGAGGAAAAACTCCGGGATGCCGCTCACCAGGCCGTTGTCCATTGGATGGTTGACTTGCAGGCGCAGGCGACTCGAATCCCCTCGCGGATAACGGCCGCCCAGTACCTCGCCCAAGTGTTCCTCCCAGCCCGGCTGGGTGCGCACCACGCTGGGGGCAGTGCAGCCGCCACCGGCTGCATCGATCAGGGTCGAACCGACGTGCCACAGGCCATCGCGGGTCTGCACGGCGGCGCGCAACGGCGTGGCTTGCTCGATGCGAATACGGACCGACAGCCAAGGCAGCACCCGCTCCCCGGGTTGGAAGTCGACGATTTTCGGCAAGGGGTTCAGCTCGGCCCAGGCCAGCACCCGTACGACGTCGCCGGCAAAGGCCCGGGCATCGATTTCCAGTGGCACCTGGCGCGCATCTTCGGCAAACGGTGGCGCCAGCAGCCGCACTCGGTCGTCGAACACGAACGGCGCCTCCCCCAGCAACTGCTTGTGATAAAAGGCCCACATCACCGACGGCACCGGATCCTTCCCCGGCTCGACCGCCATCGCCAGCCACGGCAGGCACCCTAACAGCAGGCCATACGCTCGCCAGTTCATCCCTGCGCTCCTATTGGTACATTTCGGGTACGTCGTAGCGCAGGCCATAGCGGGCATACATCGCCTTGAGGCTGCCGTCGCGGATCAAGCCTTCCAGCGCCTCTTCCACCGCGTAGGCCAACTGACGGTTGCTTTCGTGCACCGCCATGCCGATTTCCCAGCGTTGCTTGCCCATGTTCGGATAGGCGTTCTCCGCCAGCGCCAACTGCCGATCGGCCGCCTTATTCACCTGCCAGTCAACTTCCCCGCGCATGGCCATGACGGCGTCGACCTCTCCGGCCTGCATGGCCCCGAAGGCCTTGGCGACGCTGGGGTAATGGCGAGTCTTGGCGCTGAGCATGCCGTTGAACACCGAGGTCAGGTAGAACGACGGCACACTGTCGACCTCCACCCCGACGGGGTGTTGCTGGAACACGGCGACACTGCCCACCGACTCCAGCCGGCGACGGTCATACGCCACCTGCCAGCATTCCTGCTGATAGGGACCGAACATCACCACCTGGGCGTTTTCCAGTTCCCCGATGTCGTTGCGCCTTTGCACGTAGTCATGATCGTATGGCACCCGCATCATCAAGTCGGCCAGTTGCCGGTCGTGCAGCGGGCTGCTGCGCCAGATGTAATCGCGCAGATCGTCGTCGAGCTTCTCGCCGGGCGGTGCCCACATCAGTTTCAGACGCACGCCCATGGCCTTGGCCAAGGCTTGCGCCAATTCAACATCGACACCCCGGGGCTGGCCCTGATCTTCAAAACTGTAGGGCGCGAAATCCTTGTAGACCGCCACCTTCAACTCCCCGGCGGCGATCATCTGATCGTAGCTGCGCACCTGCGCCTGCACCGCCTGGCCACACAGCAGCACGCTGCACATCACCCACGCGAACAGGCGCATGGCGATCACTCCTCGACGTGCACGCTGTCGAGGTAGGTGCGCACCGCCCATAGCGCTTCCTGGCTCAGGTAGTCGGCCATTTTCGGCATGTAGACCCGGCCGTCGCGCACCGCACCGTGGCGCACGCGTTCGACGAACCATTCATCGCCGGCTTCGGCGGCGTCGAGCATGCGCAGGTCCGGGGCGATCCCGCCAGACTTGGCCTCCAGGCCATGGCAGGCCGCGCAGTTCTGGTTGTAGGCCGAGGCGCCGATCTCCACGGCTTTTTCACGCTCGGGAGCATTGCGATACGGGTTCTGGGCAGCCCACCCATCGGCGTCCAGCGGCAGGTTGGTGTCCTTGATCGGGGTCAGTCCCTTGGTTTCCACTGCTTGGGGCACTACGTTGCCATGGGCCCATGCGGAGCCTGCGCCGGTCAGCCCCATCCATAATGCGGTAGCGATGATGGCGTTGCGTTTTGTTGTCATTGTTATGCCCTCTGGATTGCACGCAAGACCTCTTGGCAGAGGCCGTGCCGTCATCTTAGGAACCCTGTGCCGCCAGCCGAATGCTGCTTTGGTGGCCGGGGTCTAGTTCCTTGGTAGCAGGCCATCCGACGCAAGTCGCAAAGACAGGCGGTTTGGGAAATCTTCCCGGCAAAGGCGGGACTTTTTCCGTATCGGCAGACCCCGGCACGACCCAACCTAGTGGCCTGTACGGTTAATTCGAGTACTCAAATTCGAGTGCCAGGGCTTGCCAGGCAAGGCGCCATGACGAGTCGTAGCCCGCTACGGCGAGGAATGGCAACGCAGACTGGCAAGTTCTGGCGCCGAAGTTGAGTGCACGAATTAGCCACACAGGCCACTAACCAGGCCAAAACCTTTCACTGGGAACTGCCACCATGAGAATAAAAACGCTACCCGCCCTCTCCTCCCTGACGGTTGCCTTGCTGCTGGCCGGCAGTCTGTCGCTGAGCCCCTTGGCCAGCGCCGCAGCGCCAGGGGTCAGTTGGGAAGACATCGCCAACGACCACCTGACCACCCAGGACGTGTTGCAATACGGCATGGGCACCAACGCCCAGCGCTGGAGCCCGCTGGCCCAGGTCAACGACAAGAACGTGTTCAAGCTGACCCCGGCCTGGTCCTACTCATTCGGCGACGAGAAGCAGCGCGGCCAGGAATCCCAGGCCATCGTCAGCGACGGCGTGGTGTACGTCACCGGTTCGTACTCGCGGGTGTTCGCCCTCGACGCCAAGACCGGCAAGCGCCTGTGGACCTACAACCACCGGCTGCCGGACAACATTCGCCCGTGCTGCGACGTGGTCAATCGCGGCGCGGCCATTTATGACGACAAGATCTATTTCGGCACCCTGGACGCCCGCGTGGTCGCCTTGGATAAAAACACCGGCAAGGTGGTGTGGAACAAGAAGTTCGGCGATCACGCCGGCGGCTACACCATGACCGGCGCCCCGGTGCTGATCAAGGACAAGACCAGTGGCAAGGTCCTGCTGATCCACGGCAGTTCCGGGGACGAGTTCGGTGTGGTCGGGCAATTGTTCGCCCGCGACCCGGACACGGGTGAGGAAGTCTGGATGCGCCCGTTCGTCGAGGGCCACATGGGCCGCCTCAACGGCAAGGACAGCACGCCGACCGGCGACGTCAAGGCGCCCTCCTGGCCCGACGACAAGACCACCGAGACCGGCAAGGTCGAGGCCTGGAGCCATGGCGGCGGCGCACCTTGGCAGAGCGCCAGTTTCGATCCCGAGACCAACACCATCATCGTCGGCGCGGGCAACCCCGGCCCATGGAACACCTGGGCGCGCACGTCCAAGGACGGCAACCCCCATGATTACGACAGCCTCTACACCTCCGGCCAGGTCGGCGTCGACCCAAGCACCGGCGAGGTGAAGTGGTTCTACCAACACACGCCCAACGACGCCTGGGATTTCTCCGGCAACAAC
The DNA here is from genome assembly GCF_014268705.1 of Pseudomonas sp. SWRI179. Taxonomy (NCBI): domain Bacteria; kingdom Pseudomonadati; phylum Pseudomonadota; class Gammaproteobacteria; order Pseudomonadales; family Pseudomonadaceae; genus Pseudomonas; species Pseudomonas sp. SWRI179. The sequence continues at coordinate 4,635 of NZ_JABWRA010000089.1, forward strand.
GAGCTGGTGCTGTTCGACTACAAGGACAAGGACGGCAAGGTGGTCAAGGCCACCGCCCACGCCGACCGCAACGGTTTCTTCTACGTGGTGGACCGCAACAACGGCAAGCTGCAGAACGCGTTCCCCTTCGTCGACAACATCACCTGGGCCAGCCACATCGACCTGAAGACCGGCCGCCCGGTGGAAAATCCCGGCCAGCGCCCGGCCAAGCCATTGCCTGGTGAAACCAAGGGCAAGCCAGTGGAAGTCTCGCCGCCCTTCCTCGGTGGCAAGAACTGGAACCCCATGGCCTACAGCCAGGACACCGGCCTGTTCTACGTCCCCGGCAACCAGTGGAAAGAGGAGTACTGGACCGAGGAAGTGAACTACAAGAAAGGTTCGGCCTACCTGGGCATGGGCTTCCGTATCAAGCGCATGTACGACGATCACGTCGGCAGCCTGCGAGCGATGAACCCCACCACCGGCAAAGTGGTCTGGGAACACAAGGAACCGCTACCGCTGTGGGCCGGCGTGCTGGCGACCAAGGGCAACCTGGTGTTCACGGGCACCGGCGACGGCTTCTTCAAGGCCTTCGACGCGAAGACCGGCAAGGAACTGTGGAAATTCCAGACCGGCAGCGGCATCGTCTCCCCGCCCATCACCTGGGAGCAGGACGGCGAGCAGTTCATCGGCGTGACCGTCGGCTACGGCGGCGCCGTGCCGCTGTGGGGCGGCGACATGGCCGAACTGACCAAGCCCGTGGCCCAGGGCGGGTCGTTCTGGGTATTCAAGATCCCGAGTTGGGATAAGGCGACGGCGCAGAAATAACCCTGACCTGTACCCCATCCCCTGTGGGAGCGGGCTTGCTCGCGAAAGCGGTGGTTCAACCAGCATTGATATTGACTGGCACTACGCCTTCGCGAGCAAGCCCGCTCCCACACTTGCCCGAGTTCTTGCCATGAAATCATTGCCACTGCTGCTTCTGTTCATCGGCACCTTTGCCCATGCCGACGACCCCGACACCCCACTGGCCATCAACGGCTGCATCATCGCCGAATCCAGCCAATGCCCCGGCGCCAACCTGCGCGGCGCACAACTGGCGAATCAGGACCTGCGCAAGATGAACCTCAGCGGCGCCGACCTGCGCGATGCCGACCTGCGGCACGCGCGGCTGGACTTGGCCAACCTTGAGAAAGCCCAGCTACAAGGCGCCAACCTGACCCGTGCCAGCCTGCAACAAAGCAACCTGCGCCTGGCGGACTTCAGCGGTGCCACGCTCATGGCGATCCAGGGTTGGGGCCTGTTCGCCCAAGGCGCGCAATTCCAGCGTGCCGACCTGACGGCGGCCTACCTGCAATTCGCTCGCCTGTCCGGTGCCCGCCTGCACGAGGCCAATCTGCAAGCCGCGGACCTGGAAATGGCCTGGCTGAGCAAGGCCGACCTCAAGGGCGCCAACCTGCGCGACGCCAACCTGCAAGAAGCCAAGCTCGGCGAAAGCAACCTGGAACAGGCCAACTTGAGCGGTTCTCGCCAGCATTATGGGAATTTCCAGGATGCGAATATGCAGGGCTGTACCGGGTGCCCAACGTCCTGGGATAGATGAGCCTGTCGCGCCCCTGTGGCGAGGGAGCTTGCTCCCGCTGGGGTGCGAAGCAGCCCCCAATAGGGTCAACTCAATGAGCCTGACACACCGAGGTGCCGGGTTTTGGGGGCGCTCCGCACCCCAGCGGGAGCAAGCTCCCTCGCCACAGGTGATCGCATTTCAAATCAAACATTAGCCGGCCACCCGCACCACGCCCATATCGATACCCAAATGCACCAGTTCGGCATGGGAACTGACCTGCAGCTTGCTCTTGAGCAGCGTCAGGTGGTTGGACACGGTCTTGGCGCTGATGCACAGCTGCTCGGCGATGGTCCGGGCCGGGGTGCCCTTGGCGAGCATGACGAAGATCTCCAGCTCCCGTTGGGTCATGCATTGCAGGCGCGGGTCGACATCCTGGCGCGAGCTGGTGCAGGCCAGTTGCGTGGCCAGGGATTGCTCGATGTAGGCATGCCCGGCCAGCACCCGGCGCACCGCCTCCACCAGCACCTGGGGCGCCGAGTTCTTGGTCAGGTAGCCCGCCGCGCCCGCATCCAGCGCCTGGCGCACCAGCGGCAGTTCGTCGTGCATGCTGAAGAACAACACCCGCAGTTGCGGCAGTCGCTGGCGCAGCCGCCGGGTGGTTTCCAAGCCACTGATCCCGGGCAAGCCGAAGTCCATGATCACCAGATGAGGCACCTGCTCCTGCACCTGGCTCAGCGCCTCTTCACCCGTGGCTGCTTCGCGGACCCGCAGGTCCGGCATCAGTACCTGCAACAAGCTGGCATAGCCCTGCCGCACCACTGCATGGTCATCCACCAACAAAATGTTCATCACGCCTCCCAGGCAATACTCAAGGCCAGCGCCCAACCGGCACCGGGCTGGCTGATGACGCGCAACTCACCGCCAAGGCTGCGTGCCCGTTCGGCCATCGAGTGCAGGCCCACCCCCGCACGCGGTGGTTGCGGCGCGCCCTGACCGTTGTCGCGCACCAGCAAGCGCAAGCGTCCGGCGCGATGTTGCAGGCGAATCCGTACCTGCGTGGCACCGGCATGTCGGGCAACGTTGGTCAACGCTTCCTGCAACAACCGATACAGATGGGTCTTGTCGGGCCCCGACATGGGCGGCAGGGCTGTATCGATCCGCAACTGGCAGGCAATGCCCTGGGTTGCCTGCCATCGCCCGGCCAACACCTCGATGGCTTCACATAGCGGCAGGTGCTGCAACACCACCGGGTACAAGTCATGCACCAGCGCCCGGAACCCCTGCTGCAAATGCTCGCAATGGTCTTCAAGCTGGCTGACGGTCTGTTCCAGCGTCGGCGGTTGATCCATCACCAGCCGCAGCAGGCAGGCACGGGCACGAATACCGGCCACGTATTGCCCCAGGTCGTCGTGCAGGGTCTGGGCCAGCCGGGTGCGCTCCTGCTCCTGCACCGCCAGCAAGGCCTGGGTGAGCCGGGCGTTATCGGCCTGGGCCTCGGCCAAGGCAGCGGTCATGCGATTGAAATGCCCCGCCAGTTGCTGCGTCTCCGGCACACCTTCAGTGCCCAGGCGCACCTGCAGGTTTCCCGCAGACACCTGACGCAGCGCTTGCAGTAGCTCGTCGAGCAAACGCATGCCACGGCGTACGGCCCAGCGGATGACCAACAGGCTGAGCAACAGCGCCAAGGCGCAGACGTACAACAATTGCACCAATGAATCGAGGATTTCGTCGATTTCATCCCGTGGATCGACGGCAATCCACGCCCGTCGACCGTCAGGCAAATCCACCACCTGGGCCGCCGGGCCGTCGTCCAGCAGCCGGCGGCCGAGCCAGGCCTTCACCCCTTCCTCATCCGCCGGGAACAACTCGCCGGGAACCAACCAACGGACCCGCACATGACGCAGACTGCCGGTCAACCGTGGCTGGAGACTGGCCGGGTCGCGCTCGGCGGTTTCGCGCAGGTAATGCACCACCGACTCGGCCGATTGCAATTCGCGTTTCACATCGGCCGTGGCCTGGTGCAGCAGCAAGACAGCACAGGCCAGGGTGACCAGGGCAAAGAAGGTGCAAACCCAGAGGTTGATTCGCCAGAGGGCTGACATGTTCAGTGGCCCATTTCCGGAATGAACTCACACCTCATATGCACGCCACAGATCCCTTGTGGGAGCGGGCTTGCTCGCGAAAGCGGTGGATCAGTTAGCATAGGTGTCGACAGTACGGCCCCCTTCGCGAGCAAGCCCGCTCCCACAGGGGGCTGTGGGTGTTTATAGGGTTCAGGCAACCGATCCACCCCGACCAAACTCAGGATCAACAGGAACGGCAGCAGCAGCGCTTTGAGAATCCGCATGGTCTGTCCACTCCTGGTCAATGACGATTGTCTTGCATCCTAAAACCCCGGCCGCCAAGGTGAGTTACTACCTTGGTACTGCCCCGGCGGTACTTTCTGCATATTTCCCCTTGGCCGTGGCCTTCCTATGCTGGCGCTACCCGCAATGGAGGACGTCATGCGCCGGCTCGTCAGTTACGCCCTGGTTTTTCTGCTGGCAGCGACAACCGCTCACGCCGGCGATGCCGCGCCGTTGCAAGTGCGTATCGGCTACCTGGGTTATCGCCCCGACCCGGGCCCGCTGCTCTCCAATGTCATCGCCGAACCGGCCGATGCCGGCTTGCGCGGCGCTGAGCTGGCGATCGTCGACAGCAACAGCACCGGACGCTTCCTCAAGCACGACTACCGCCTGGAAAGCGCCAGCGTCGACACGCCCGAAGCCCTGCTCCAAGCCGCCCGAACCCAACACGACCAGGGCCTGCGGTTGTTCGTGGTCAACGCACCGGCCAGCAGCCTGCGCGATCTCAGCGCCGCCCTGCCCGACAGCCTGCTGTTCAATGCTGGCAGCCCCGACGACAGCCTGCGCACCACCGACTGCCTGGGCAACGTGCTGCACAGCCTGCCCGACCGCGCCATGCTCGCCGATGCCCTCGTGCAGTTCAGCGTCGTGCGCAAATGGCAGCGGGCCTTGCTGGTCGTCGGCCAGATGCCCGAGGACCAGGCGTACGCCGCCGCATTGCGCCGGGCCATGAAACGCTTCGGCATGAAGACCGTCGCCGAGAAGGCCTGGCAGTTCGACAACGACCAGCGCCGCAGCGCCCAGGCCGACATGCCGCTGTTCACCCAGACCGCCGAGTACGACGTGGTGCTGGTGGCCGACGAACGCGGCGACTTCGGTGAATACCTGCCCTACCAGACCTGGTACCCGCGCCCGGTGGCCGGCACCCAAGGGCTGACGCCCACCGGCTGGCACAAGACCGTGGAAACCTACGGCGCGGCGCAGTTGCAAAAACGCTTCGAAGCCCTGGCCGGGCGCTGGATGAACGACCGCGACTTCGCCGCCTGGATCGCCGTGCGCAGCATCGCCGCCGCCGTGAGCAAACTGCGCCAGGACGACCCGTTCGCCATCCGCCAACTGGCCCTCAGCGACCAATTGCCGCTGGACGGTTTCAAGGGTCGCAAGCTCAGCTACCGGCCGTGGAACGGCCAACTGCGCCAGCCGATTCCCCTGGTCCAGCCCCGGGCCCTGGTCAGCACATCGCCCCAGGACGGCTTCCTGCACCCTTCCAATGAAATGGACAGCCTGGGCTACGACCAGCCCGAAGTGAGCTGCCGTTACCCCTGATCGATAACAACAATAAGGAAACCGCCATGCACCGCGCCTTGATTTACCCGGCCCAGCTCCGCACGACACGGCTATGCAAAGCCCTCGCCCTGGGCGCTGCGTTGCTCGCCGCCGGCCCCGCCGCCGCCAGCATCGCCTGGGTCTCCAACGAAAAAGACAACAGCCTGAGCCTGATCGACCTGCAGCGCCTGGAAGTCATCGACACCCTGCCGGTAGGCCAGCGTCCCCGGGGCCTGCTGCTGTCCCATGACAATCGCCTGCTGTACATCTGCGCCAGCGACTCGGACCGGGTCCAGGTGATGGACGTCGCCACCCGCAAGATCATCAAGGAACTGCCGTCCGGCAAGGACCCGGAGCAGTTCGCCCTGCACCCCAACGACCGCTGGCTCTACGTGTCCAACGAAGACGATGCCCTGGTCACGGTGATCGACACCCAGACCTCCGAAGTCCTGGGCCAGATCGGCGTGGGGGTCGAGCCCGAAGGCATGGCTGTCAGCCCCGACGGCAAGTGGGCGGTCAACACCAGTGAAACCACGAACATGCTGCACTGGATCGACACCAGCACCCAGACCCTGGCCGACAACACCCTGGTGGACCAGCGCCCGCGTTTCGTCGAGTTCAATCGCGACGGCACGCAGCTCTGGGCCTCGGCAGAGATCGGTGGAACCTTGACCATCCTCGACGTCGCCACGCGCCAGGTACTCAAGACCTTGACCTTCCAGATCAAAGGCGTGCACCCGGACAAGGTCCAGCCGGTGGGCATCAAGCTCAGTGCCGACGGCACGCTGGCGTTCGTCGCCCTGGGCCCGGCCAACCATGTGGCGGTGATCGACGCCAAGACCTTCGAAGTGCTGGACTACCTGTTGGTGGGCCGGCGGGTCTGGCAACTGGCGTTCACCCCAGACCAGAAGCAACTGCTGGCGACCAATGGCGTGAGCGGCGATGTCTCGGTAATCGATGTAGAGCGCCGCAAAGTCCTGAAGTCGGTGAAAGTCGGGCGCTATCCATGGGGTGTGGTGGTGACGCCATGAACGCCCTGGAGGTCAGCGACCTGAGCTTCGCCTATGGCGCACGGGAAGCCCTCAAGCAGATGAGTTTCCGCCTGCCCGCTGGACGTTTCGCCGCGCTGCTGGGACCCAACGGTGCTGGTAAGTCGACGCTGATCGCCCTGCTCACCCGCCTGTACGATCTGCAACGTGGCGAGATCCGCATCGGCGGTCATTCTCTGCAAAAATCTCCGCATCCGGCCTTGCGCCAGTTGGGTGTGGTGTTCCAACAAAGTACCCTGGACCTGGACCTGAGCATCGAACAGAACCTGCGCTACCACCTGGCGCTGCATGGTTTTTCCCGACGCCAGGGCAGCGTCCGCCTCGACGCCGAACTGACTCGCCAGCACCTGATCGAGCGGCGCCATGAACGGGTGCGCGACCTCAACGGCGGCCACCGGCGCCGGGTGGAAATCGCCCGGGCCCTGCTCCACGAACCGCGCTTGTTGCTGCTGGACGAACCCAGCGTCGGCCTCGATCCGGCCAGCCGCCTCGCCCTCGGCCTGCACATCCGGCAACTGTGCCGCGAGCAAGGTATCAGCGTGCTCTGGACCACTCACCTGCTGGACGAAGTGCAGCCCAGCGATGACCTGTTGATCGTGCACCAGGGCCGCCTGGTCGCCAGCGGCCAGGCCGATGCGGTGAGCCAGGAACACGGCGGCACCCTCGGTTCGGCCTTCACCCATTTGACCGCTTCGGGAGCCCGGCCATGAGCGCGTATTGGCACTGTTTCAGCGGCATCGTCATGCGCGAATGGCTGCGCTTCGTGCTGCAACGCACCCGGCTGCTCAGCGCCCTGGTCCGGCCACTGCTGTGGCTGCTGGTGTTCGCCGCCGGCTTTCGCGCGGCACTGGGCATCGCCATCATTGCGCCCTATGACACTTACATCCCCTATGAGGTGTACATCGTGCCGGGGCTGGCCTGCATGATCCTGTTGTTCAACGGCATGCAGGGCTCGCTGTCGATGGTCTACGATCGGGAAATGGGCAGCATGCGCGTGCTGCTCACCAGTCCCCTCCCCCGGGCGTTCCTGCTGGCGAGCAAGTTGCTGGCGACGTCGCTGATCTCGCTGTTGCAGGTCTATGCCTTTCTCGCCATCGCCTGGCTGTACGGCATCCAACCGCCGGCCATGGGCCTGCTGCTGGCCTTGCCGGCCCTGCTGTTGGTAGCGCTGATGCTCAGTGCCCTGGGCCTGTTGTTGTCCAATGCCATCCGGCAACTGGAGAACTTCGCCGGGGTGATGAATTTCGTGATCTTCCCGATGTTCTTCCTGTCCTCGGCGCTGTACCCGCTGTGGAAAATGCAGGAAGCCAGCCCGTGGCTGTACTGGCTCTGCGCGGTCAGCCCGTTCACCCATGGCGTGGAGTTGGTGCGTTATGCGCTGTATGAGCAGTTCAACCTGCTGGCGATGGCGGTGTGCGTGGGCTTGACCCTGGTGTTCGCGCTGTTGGCGGTGTGGACGTTCAATCCGCAGCATGCGGCGTTGCGCAAGGCCAGCTGAACTGCTCCGCACAAATCCCCCTGTGGGTGAACCTCCCTGTGGGAGCGAGCCTGCTCGCGATTGCGGTGGTTTCAGCAAGTAAAAATGTGACTGGGGGACCGCTATCGCGAGCAGGCTCGCTCCCACAGAGACCGTGCATGACTTCAGGATCACACTTGTGTTAAAGACCGAAATTACTACTTTAGTACCGGTTTCCCTGTCCATGGTCGCATTCACAAGACCTCGACCCTGGCATGTAATGGGCGCATAACAAAAAGGATAAATCCTATGCCCCGTTTGCTGGCGATCCTCCTGCTGGGCCTGGCGCTGAATATCGCGCAGGCCGAGACCGCGCTGTTTTCAGCCCAGGGCTATCGCATCGCCCAATACCGCAGCCCGACGCCCGCCACCGTCGACGGCGCCCAGACCCTCGACACCCAAACCCTGCAACGCCTGCTCGATCAAGCCCAGCCCCCGCTGCTGATCGACGTCTACCGTCGTCCATGGGTCCAGGGACACTTCATCGACAACGAACCCCATGCCAACCTCCCCGGCAGCCTGTGGCTGGCCAATACCGGGGATGGCGATCTCGACCCGACCTGGCAGGACTACTTCAGCCATCACCTGCGCACGGCCACCGGCGGGCGGCTGGAGCGACCGCTGGTCTTTTATTGCCGCTCGGATTGCTGGCTGAGCTGGAACGCGGTAAAACGCGCCGCTGCCATGGGCTATAAGCATTTGTATTGGTACCGCGATGGCCTGGACGCCTGGGAGGCGGCGAACCTGCCCCTGCAAGCGGCCCGGCCCGAACCCTTTCCCTGAACGTGCAAGAAATGCGTGCAACTGCCCTGCCCCACACGACAATAACGAGGTGAATGGCCATGTATAAGATCCTGATAGCCGACGATCACCCACTGTTTCGCGAAGCCATCCACAACGTCATCAGCGACGGTTTTCCTGGCAGCGAGGTCATGGAGACCGCCGACCTTGACAGTGCCCTGGCGTTGACCGCCGAGCACGACGACCTGGACCTGATCCTGCTGGACCTGAACATGCCCGGCATGCATGGGCTCAATGGCCTGATCAACCTGCGCAACGAAGCACCAACGATCCCCGTGGTAATTGTTTCTGCCGAGCAGGACAAGCAAGTGGTGTTGCAGGCGATCACCTATGGCGCGGTGGGTTTCATCACCAAATCCTCGCCACGCTCGCAAATGACCGACGCCATCGAACAGATCCTCAACGGCAACGTGTACCTGCCGCCCGACATCATCCGCACGCAAAAAAGCCCGACGGGCCGCCGCCTGAACGAAACCCCGGCATTCCCACCGGAGCTGCTCCAGGCCCTGACTCGCAAGCAACTGCTGGTGCTCGAACGCATGACCAAGGGCGAGTCGAACAAGCAGATTGCCTACACCCTGGACATCGCCGAAACCACGGTCAAGGCCCACGTCTCGGCGATCCTGCGCAAGCTCAATGTGCACAACCGGGTGCAGGCGATCCTCAGTGCCGGGGATATTGATTTCGGGGCTTATTTGCGGCGTTGATCAACTGAACACTATAGGGACAGGTGTACACCCCCCGTGGCGAGGGAGCTTGCTCCCGCTGGG
>NZ_JABWRA010000009.1:0-147856 GCF_014268705.1 Pseudomonas sp. SWRI179
CGCAGCCCAGCGGGGATAAATCCCCTCGCCACAGGGGGCTGTTGTTCTTGAGTGAGCAGTATGATCTCGAAGCCGGCTGTTATTCGACGGCTTGGGGTTGTGCCGCCCGTGCCCAAGGTGCAACCAGGCGTTCGGGTGTACGGCAGGCCTTGTGCTTGAAGACGAAACGACGGCACTTGTCGGCGAAGCCGTGGCGATCGTCCACCATGTCGCGGCGCATTTGTGCGAGTTCGTCATCGCGACAGGCCTGGATCGCCGTCAGGCTGCGTTCGGCCTTGCGCACCCGGATGCTTTCGTAGGCCGGATCGAGCAGTGCGCGGTTGGCCCGTTGCAGCAGCCACAGGCCGAACTCGTCGGGGCAACGCGGGCCGATCTCCTGGACCATGCCGTAGCGCAATGCCTCCAGGGCGCTGATGGGCAGGCAGTCCTGGGTGAGTTTCCAGGCCATGTCCGAACCCACCGCGCGGGGCAGGCTGTAGGTCCAGTATTCGGAGCCGTACAAGCCCATGGTCGCGTAGTGGGGATTGAGTACGATGTCGTGGCGCGCCAGCACGATATCGGCGGCCAGGGCCAGCATCACGCCACCGGCCCCGGCGTTTCCCGTCAGGCCGCTGACCACCAGTTGCCGGGCGCTGAACAACTCCAGGCAGACGTCGTCGATGGCGTGAATGTTGGCCCAGGCTTCCAGGCCGGGTTCGGCGGCGGCCTGGATCACGTTCAGGTGCACGCCGTTGGAAAAGCTGCCGCGTCCACCGCGAATCAACAGCACTTGGGTGTCCCGGGATTTGGCCCAGCGCAGTGCCGCCACCAGGCGCTGGCATTGCTCCGTGCTCATCGCCCCGTTGTAGAACTCGAACGTCAGCTCCCCCACATGGCCGCATTCGCGGAAGCGAATGGGTTGATAAGGCTCGTCGCTGAACGGTTGCCGGGCCAGGGAGCTGTCAAGCACCGGGACGCCTTCGAGGCGGTTCGACAGGACATGGCGCGCCGGGCGTTTGAACGTCTGTTCGCCGGGTTGCGGTTTGCGGCGCAGGGCGCCGATCCACAGGCTCGCGTCCCCTGTTGCCACCAGCACTGCATCGTCACGCACGGCCAACAGTTCGCCGGGCAGGCCATGGCGAACATCCAGATGGGCGTCGTACAGGTAGAATTGTTCGCCGGCCAGGCTGGCGAGCACACCGGGTTGACCGTCCGCGGCGTCGATGCAGCGCTGGATGAAAACGCTGCTGTCGTGCCAGCTGAAGCTGCGATCATCCTGGGTCATGTTCGGTTGCAAGCGCCCGATCACGTCAGGGCGGCCATAGTCCAGCGGCACCGGGGCGAAACCGTCGCGGTGTTTTTTCACCACCTCGCGGATGCAATGAATGGCCGCGTCGCTGACCGGGCCGTTATACAGCTCGGATTTGCGCAGGCCCTTGGGCAGGTCGAATTCGCGAGTGGCCCAGATGGGGCCTGCGTCCATTTCCTCCACCGCCTGCAAGGCGGTGACGCCCCAGCGATCGGGCTGCCGGGTGATCGCCCAGTCCAGGGCACTGGCACCGCGATCACCAACAATGCCCGGATGGATGATCACCACCGGGCGCCGTGGGTTGCGCCACAATTGCTTGGGTACACGGTCCTTGAGAAACGGGCAGATCACCAGGTCGGCGCCGCTTTCTTCGATTTGCCGGCAGACCGAGGCCGCATCGGTGAACAGCACCACGCTGGGGCGATAGCCAGCCTCGCGCAGGTCCAGCCAGGCGCGTTGGGTCAGGCCGTTGAAAGCGCTGGACAGCAGAACGATCTTCAGTGGAGGCATGAATCTCTCTTCCTTGAGATGTGCAGGCGCAGGCTCCCGATGAGCCGTCCCTGGCCTTGATGGAAGCGTTACGTTAGCGGTTGCAGGTGAAGCGGGAACTGACAGGGATCAAGGTTGTATGCGGTGGGAAATCAGGGAGGCAGAAACACGAATCCCGCCACGGGGGCGGGATTCGTTTGCAATCGAAAGGTTCGCGCAGAGGGAGAACTCAATCTCAGGCCGGGAACAGCTCGGACAGTTTCATGGCCAGCATCATGTCGCCTTCGGTGCGCAGCTTGCCGCCCATGAACGCTTGCATGCCGTCGGTGCTGCCGTCGACGATGCCTTCCAGGGTTTCGGCGTCCATCACCAGGGTCACCTGGGCGTCCGGGTTTTCACCTTCCAACAGTTCGCAGGTGCTGTCCTTGACGACCAGCGAGAAATGCTTGGTATCGTCGATGCGGAAACCGAATACCAAGTCCAGGCCGGCAGCGGCGGCTGGGTTGAACTTGGCTTTCATGGCTTGTACGGCGTCGGCTACGGAGGTCATGGTTTCGATCCTTATTTGGGTGGTACAGCAAGGGTCTACAGTAATCCGGACTCAGCGAAAGGTGATGAGGTCCGGGGCCTTCAACAGTTGCAGGTGGGCATGGCTGTTGAAGGAAGCCAGGGCCACCTCGCGGCCCCTGAATTTCAGGTGGTTGAGCGAGGTGTTGACGATTTGCCAGTTCAGTTCGAAGGCCTGTCGGGCCGGTATCCGGGTGATCAGGTGGAGCAGGGCGGTGATGGTGCCGCCGGAGGTGAACACGGCGATCTTGTGGGCGTTGTCGGCTTGCTCCAGGATACGCTGCAGGCCCGCCTGGACCCGTTCGACGAAACCCAGCCAGCTTTCCAGGCCTGGCGGGTCATACCGGCCGCTGAGCCAGCGTTCGACGATCAGCGCAAAGATGCGCTGGAACTCGGCGCGGTTCTGCGCAGCGTTGCGCAGGATATGCAGCGCCTCGGGCTCCTCGGGGAGCATGTCTGGCAACAGGGCACGAATGACCGCGTCGGCGTCGAACTCGTTGAACGCGGCGTCGATCTCCAGCTCGGGGACCGGCAGGCCGGCGGCAGAAATCTGGCCCAGCGCGCCGACGGCGGTATCCTGTTGGCGACGCAGGTCACCCGAGAGGCAGCGATCGAATACGACACCAAGCTCGGCGAGGTGGCCGCCGAGCACTTGCGCCTGGCGTACGCCATTGGGCGAGAGGACATCGTAGTCGTCCGCACCAAAGGAGGCCTGGCCATGTCGAATCAGATAGATACTGCCCACGTCCGCGTCATCCCGGTACGTTGAAGGTTTGGCGAGGTTATGGGGATGGCGGTGAGCTGTCAATGAAAAAACATACGCTTGTTTGAAATGCCTGTTGCAGCCTTGCCCTGTCGCGCTCGCGTCAAGGTAACCATAGGTTTCTTGGCTGGTCGCGACGCAGGCGCATGGGTATGCTGGGACCGTTACGCGCCTGCGTTCAGTGGCGCATTGCATCTAAGGAGTTGCTGTGGAGTTTTTCATCGAATACGCCGGTTTCCTGGCCAAGACCGTGACGCTGGTGATCGCCATCCTGGTGGTGCTGGCCAGTTTTGCTGCGCTGCGCAGCAAGGGGCGGCGCAAGTCGGCCGGCCAGTTGCAGGTGAGCAAACTCAACGATTTCTACAAGGGGCTGCGCGAGCGCCTGGAACAGACGCTGCTGGACAAGGATCAGCTCAAGACGCTGCGCAAGGCCGAAGGCAAGGCTGAAAAGGCCGGGAAGAAAAACAAGGACAAGCCGGCGACCAAGCCCCGAGTGTTCGTGCTGGACTTCGACGGTGACATCAAGGCCTCGGCCACCGAGAGCCTGCGTCACGAAATTACCGCATTGCTGACCCTGGCGACGCCGAAGGATGAAGTGGTATTGCGCCTGGAAAGTGGTGGCGGCATGGTCCACAGCTACGGCCTGGCTTCGTCGCAACTGGCGCGGATCCGTCAGGCCGGCGTGCCGCTGACCGTCTGCATCGACAAGGTCGCGGCCAGCGGCGGCTACATGATGGCGTGCATCGGCGAGAAGATCATCAGCGCGCCCTTCGCGATCCTGGGTTCCATCGGCGTCGTCGCGCAATTGCCCAACGTCAACCGTCTGCTGAAGAAACACGACATCGATTTCGAAGTGTTGACGGCAGGCGAATACAAACGCACGTTGACCGTGTTCGGCGAAAATACCGAGAAGGGCCGGGAGAAGTTCCAGGAAGACCTGGACATCACCCATGAGCTGTTCAAGAACTTCGTGTCCAACTATCGTCCGCAATTGGCCATCGATGAAGTGGCGACAGGTGAAGTCTGGCTGGGTGTCGCGGCGCTGGACAAGCGCTTGGTGGACGAGCTGAAAACCAGCGACGAGTACCTGGCCGAACGGGCCAAGGGTGCCGAGCTGTACCACCTGCACTACGCCGAACGCAAAAGCCTGCAGGAACGCATCGGCATGGCCGCCAGCGGTTCGGTGGATCGTGTGCTGCTCAGTTGGTGGAGCCGCCTGACCCAGCAACGGTTCTGGTAATTCGGGGGGGGCGCTGAGCATTCGACTCACCGCCATTCCCTTGTGGGAGCGGGCTTGCTCGCGAAGGCGGTGTGTCTGAATAGAGGGTGTTGAATGTGCCGCCGCTTTCGCGAGCAAGCCCGCTCCCACAGTGGTTCGGGGGGCTGGGCATCGATCATCCATCAACAAAAAAGCCCTGAACCGGCACACCCGGATCAGGGCTTTTTTGTGTATCAGGTTTCAGCGACGACGGAACAGCGGCAGCGGTTCGTCAGTGGCGGCCTGGTAGGTCACCGAGAAGTCCTTGAGGCTTTCGAGGGCTTCATAGGGGTCTTTGTCCGCGCGCAAGGCGAAGGCGTCGAAACCGCAACGGCGCATGTAGAACAACTGGTCGCGCAGTACGTCGCCAATGGCCCGCAGTTCACCCTTGAAACCATAGCGATCACGCAACAGGCGGGCGTTGGAGTAGCTGCGCCCGTCGGTGAAGGCCGGGAAGTTCAGGGCGATGACCTGCAACTGGTTGGCATCATCACCGATCTCCTCGGCTTCCTCGTCGGCATCCAGCCACACACCCAGGCCGCCGTCGCGAGCCTTGAGGGCGTGGGCATGATCGCGCCACAGGGCCAGGGGCACGATCAGGTCGTCACAGTTGGAGATGCCATCGAAACTCGCGTCCTTGGGCAGCAGGTGCCAGGTTTCGTCGATGACCTCGTTGTTCTTAATGATTCGCTGCATAGACGCGTTCCTTGAAGAGGTCGATGCCAATACGTTGGTAAGTGTCGATGAAGCGCTCGTCCGGGGTACGCTGTTCGATGTACACGTCGATCAGCTTCTCGATCACGTCAGGCATGTCGTCCTGGGCAAACGACGGGCCGAGGATCTTGCCCAGGCTGGCGTCGCGGCTACCGCTGCCGCCCAGGGAGACCTGGTAGAACTCTTCGCCTTTCTTGTCCACGCCCAGGATGCCGATGTGGCCGACGTGGTGGTGACCACAGGCGTTCATGCAACCGGAAATGTTCAGGTCCAGCTCGCCGATGTCGAACAGGTAGTCCAGGTCGTCGAAACGACGCTGGATCGATTCGGCGATAGGGATCGACTTGGCGTTGGCCAGGGAGCAGAAATCGCCGCCTGGGCAGCAGATCATGTCGGTCAGCAGGCCGATGTTCGGCGTGGCGAAACCTTGCTCACGCAGCTCGCCCCACAAGGTGAACAACTGGCTCTGTTCAACGTCTGCCAGGATGATGTTCTGCTCGTGGGAAGTGCGCAGTTGGCCGAAGCTGTAGCGCTCGGCCAGGTCGGCGACGGCGTCCAGTTGCTTGTCGGTGATGTCGCCCGGCGCGACGCCGGTCGGTTTCAGGGACAAGGTCACCGCGACATAACCCGGCTTCTTGTGGGCCAGGGTGTTGCGGGTGCGCCAGCGGGCGAAACCCGGGTGTTCCTTGTCGAGGGCAGCCAGTTCGGCGTCCTGATTGGCCAGCGCCTTGTACTGCGGGTCGACGAAGTGCTTGGCGACGCGATGCACTTCGGCTTCGGTCAGGGTGGTCTGGCCGCCACGCAGGTGAGCCATCTCGGCCTCGACCTTCTCGGCGAACACTTCCGGCGTCAGGGCCTTGACCAGGATCTTGATCCGCGCCTTGTACTTGTTGTCGCGACGGCCATAGCGGTTGTACACCCGCAGGATGGCGTCGAGGTAGCTCAGCAGGTCCTGCCACGGCAGGAACTCGTTAATGAACGCGCCGACCACCGGGGTACGTCCCAGGCCGCCGCCCACCAGCACACGGAAGCCCAGCTCGCCGGCGGCGTTGTAGACCGTCTCGAGGCCGATGTCATGGACTTCGATGGCCGCACGGTCCGAGGTCGAGCCGTTGATGGCGATCTTGAACTTGCGCGGCAGGTAGGCGAATTCCGGGTGGAACGTCGTCCACTGGCGGACGATTTCGCACCAAGGGCGCGGGTCGATCAACTCGTCGGCCGCGACACCGGCGAACTGGTCGGTGGTGACGTTGCGCAGGCAGTTGCCGCTGGTCTGGATCGCGTGCATCTGCACGGTGGCCAGTTCGGCCAGGATCTCAGGCACGTCTTCCAGGGCCGGCCAGTTGTACTGGACGTTCTGCCGGGTACTGATGTGGGCATAGCCCTTGTCGTAGTCGCGGGCAATCTGCGCCAGCTTGCGCACCTGGCGCGAGGTCAACTGGCCATAAGGCACAGCCACGCGCAGCATCGGGGCGAAGCGCTGGATATACAGGCCATTCTGCAGGCGCAGAGGGCGGAATTCTTCTTCGCTCAGCTCGCCTGCCAGATAGCGTCGGGTCTGATCACGGAACTGCTTGACGCGGTCCTCGATGATTCGCTGATCGTACTCGTCATATACGTACATATAAGTCTCGGTCTCAGGCTTGGGCCGATCAGAAACAGCTGCATGTTGGCTCGCTGGAATCGGGTTCTGCCTCGGCAATTCTGCGCGCACGGCCGCGCACTCCTAGAGGAGCCGGTGCAAGATACCTGTTTTGAGTTATGCGCAAAAGTGATGTTTGAGTATATGTAAAGAACCAAATCGACTAATGAGACCGATTATTGCCTAACCCACATTTGTCGTACGGGCAATCATCGTCTTAACTGTGGTCGAGTCCCTATGCAATCACCTACAAAACCGACAAGAGGCGATGCAATGAGCAATCCGACCAAAGCAAGGAAAAGCGACAGTACCGTTGATGCCTGGGCCATTTTGTTCCTGATTATCCTGGTGGTGGGCACGGCGGTGTTCTGGGTCAGTCATCAATAATTTGTCGTCAACGCAATAGCCAATGTGGGAGCGGGCTTGCTCGCGAAGACGGTGTGGCAGTCAACATCGACAGTGACTGAACCAACGCTTTCGCGAGCAAGCCCGCTCCCACAAGGTTGTGCGTCCCAGGTAAATAGCGCTACAACCCCGCCAGATGCACCACCAGCTTGACGATGCCAAACAACGTCAAGGCGAAGATCACCGTGAACGTGATCCCCAATATCACGAAGTGGCTCGGCTTGCCGTGGGTGAAATCCCGGGCGCGGTTCTTGCCGCTCTGCACGCCGAAAGCGGCGGCCAGCACGCTGTGCATCATCTGAAGCAGGGTTGGCGGTTTGTTGTCCACTGGATCGTCCATAAATCCCTCGTTGAAAGTCGCGTCGCTCCAAGCATAGTCAAGCCGCGCCTGTGTGGATGAATTCGATTGCTTTTGCCTTTCGTTACACAAGTTTCCAAGGGCCTATAACTATGTACCGCCAGTGCGGTTAGTCGAGCTGGTCTGCTGTCGCTTCATTCAAAGGAGCGATGTATGCCGACGGATCCCACACAGAACCCGGAAAAAGCACAGTCAAAACCGCAAGCCACGGAAAGTCTGCACGCGGACTTCCTGGCAGCTGCCATGCCTGCATGGCTGATAGAGGCTTCGACGCAACGCAGGCAGGCGATAAGGCAAGTCGCAACGCAGATGCCGGCCTGGTATGCGAACGCTTCGCCAGAGCAGCGCAAGGTCGTGGATGCCTGCTTCAAGCAAAGTGTCGTAGCGCAGAATCAACTGGACACAACCCTGTCGTCGTTCCTGGACATCGACACGTTCGCCAGGCCGCTGTTGATCCAGGCACTGAAAGATCAGTTCGAGACAGAGGTGGATGTCGACAAGACTTTGCTGCACCTGACACGGCCCTGGGAAACAACCGTGGTCAAGGTGGAGATTTCTTCGTTCACATTGTTCAGGTTGCCCATGCTGCAAGTTGCGCTGCACAACTTCGAAAGTTGGGAATGCGAGCACGGCGCCTATCATGAAACGTCAGGATTTGTCGTAGCGACGGACACGCCTGGCACTTTTGCGCCCGTGGCGTTGAACGTGTCGGTCGGTCAATTCCTCACCCTGTGCCGCACCCTGGATATTGGCGCGAAATACCAAGCCTACCTCAAGTCATTTTTCTACCCGGCTGACGCGGCGACCGAAACGGCGCTTCGCCAGCGCTTCATTGCCAGTCAGAAAGCTGCGATGAGGGCCGCAGCCGAGCAAGCAGTGTTGGCAGGGGATATCGAGCCAGGGGATCACGCGATGATCCTTTCGGTCATCGAGGGTGAAAATGACCCTTGGATCGGCGGGAAGCCGGTCTGGTTCGAAGACCTGTCCCTGATGAAACAGAGACTGGTGGGTTGTGTTGCGTTTTCGATTTGTGAACTTCATCGCTACAGCGATGAAGTGATCCTCTACGTGCCCCATGACCCTGAGCATCCGCTGAAGCGTTACGATGGCGACCAGCTTGAAACACGCTTCAAGCAATTGCTCACCACGCCCGATACCGGGCAATCGCAGAATATTGCCCCGACACCTTATCAGCGTTTTTTCAGTCGATTCGTGCCCTACGGCAAACAGCCTTATTACTTCAGCCAATTCATCCAGGAAGCGGACGGCCTGCCCAGCCTCCAATTGCCTGCGCCATGGATGGGTATTTTCGAACCCTTGATGCCCTCTTCGCTGATGATTCACCTCCCGGGTATCCCTCCCGATCCCTCAAAGGCAACGCGCGAGCCAGATCCCTACATCGCCCCTTCGACGTGGCCGCAGAAAGGCCGAACGTTGTGGGCCGATAACCTTGATCCGTGGCAGTACCTCTATGAGCAACACCGTGAAAAGGTGCTGGCCGATGCGCGCAGTCATGCGGTCCCCACGGAGGATGTCGACGCCAAGACCAGGCAAGAGAAACTGGCCAGCCTATTGCAAATAGGGCTCAGCACCGTGAACGTTTTGTCCATGTTCATTCCGGTGTTGGGCGAGGCCATGATGGTGGTCATGGCGGGACAGCTGTTATACGAAACTCTTGAAGGCGCAGTCGAGTGGGGTGAGGGCGACAAACGGGCAGCCAGGGCTCACTTGATCGATCTCGCGGAAAATCTGGCGTTGATGGGCGTAATGGCCGGTGTGGGCGCCGCGGTCGGCAAGCTCGCCGCAATCAAGCCCGAACCCGTGATCGAGCACCTTGAGTCCGTGACCTTGCCCAATGGCGAAACCCGCCTGTGGAAGCCGGACCTGAGGCGCTATGAAAGCCAAGTAACGCTCTCCGACACGAACGCTCCGAACGCTCAGGGACAATACGTAGTGGGTGGGATGACCTGCATCCGTCTGCAGGGAAAGGTCTACGAGCAGTTTTTCGATGAGTCGATCCACAAATGGCGCATCAAGCATCCGACGGACGCTGCGGCGTATCAACCCATCCTCGAGCATAACGGCACCGGAGCCTGGCGGCATTCATTGGAGCGGCCAATGACATGGGATCGCCTGACGTTGCTCAGGCGCATGGGCCATGAGACCGCCGCGTTTTCGGATGAGATGCTGCTCAGGCTCGCCGATGTCAGCGGCGTCAGCGACAACGCGCTGCGTAAAATGCACATGGACAATGCAATGCCACCTCCTGAGTTGAGGGATGCGATGCGCCTGTTCAAGGCGGACGCCGAGGCAGGTAAGGTGATTGCCCCGTCACAAGATCCAGCAGGATTGGGAACGTTCTCCCGGCAGCAGATTTTCGAAAGCCTCTACAAGGGCACGGAACCTGTCGACGGTCGCGTCAGGATTTTGCAGCGTGAGTGTCCCGGCCTCAGCGAGGCCGCCGCCCAGGAGGTTATCGCCCACGGTAGCGTTGCGGATCTTGCCCGTCTCGATGCAAGGCGACGTGCGCCGCTGAACATGCTGGAAGAGGCTCGCTGGTACGCACGGCAAGGACGCCAGGTTCGTGCGTATGCGGGATTGCACAGCGACAACATCGTTTCGGCTGACAGTCGACGCCTGGCATTGCACGCCCTGGAAAGACTACCAGGCTGGCCGAGTACGCTGCGTTTGGAAGTGCGCGAGGGAAGCGACACGGGTGCGTTGCTTGAAAGCATCGGCGACAAGAGTGCGCCTGAGAAAACGTACCTGATCAAAAACGGACCTCGCTACTACGCATTCAACGAGCTTGGGGAAGTCTTTGATAGTGTGTCCTGGCGGGGCGGCAGCTTCTACGACGCGATCCTGCATGCTTTGCCCGATGGCGCGAGTTCCGCACTGGGGCTTCCAGATGCTCAAGGCCCCGAGCTGCAACGCATGATCATCGATTACGCCTACTTGCATCGTGGGGATATGACACGGCTGCTTGAAACCCCCGCCAAGCGCTTCAAGCCACCGGTTCGCGTGAGCGCAACGCTCAAGGGGTATTACGCGAGCGGCCGGGGCAGGGGAATGCACCCTTCCATTGAAGCGCGGGTGGAGGCGCTTTATCCCAGCGAACAGCAAGCCGAGGCGTTTATCAGGCAACAACGGGGCAAGACAGAACGGCAGATCTATTTGGAACTGCAAACGCGCCAGCGCGAATGGGAGTTGCTCGATGGCACGCTTGAACGATGGCTGGACGAGACGGTGGGCAGCCCGGCCGAGGTTCACAGATATCGATTTGCCCAGGCGCTCAGGGACTGTTGGCGCAATCGCCCGTTAGCGGAAGAATCCCCCGAAGGCGCGCGGCTGGCGCTTTCCTGTGAGGTGCCGCTGCCCCCAATAGCCACCCATTTTGCGCATGTACGGGAATTGTCGGTGTTCGGCGGCGGCATGACAGACGCCAATGCGGATGCCTTCCTGGCACTTTTCCCAGGGATCACGAAATTGGAGATTGGCCTCAGGGAATCCGGATTCCTCGATCTGTCCTTCGGGCACCCACCGTTGACCACCCTGCCGCACGCGGTGAGCCAGATGCCAGGACTCACCCACTTGCGGTTCTCCAGCGCCGCTGTCTCGCTGGCCGAGAGTTTTCCACAAAGGCTCTCTTCCCTGACTTCGCTGGAGGTGCTGCACATCGATTACTCAGGTTTCGATCAGACCGCCATGCACAACCTTGACCTGACACCATTGAGCCGTTTGCGTACGTTGAAAATCGAGGCGCCTCAAACGTTATCGCAATGGCCTGAATACGTGCAGCGTCTTCCCCGGCTCGAACGTCTGGACTTGGCGCGCACATCGATACGTACGTTGCCGGATGCACTATTCGAAGGGCACGAAAAGTTGTGGGCCGGGCTATCGCTGAATTGGTCAGAGCTGACTCCGCAAGCGTTCTCGCGCGCCTACCGGTACGTCAGCGAATACTCGGGAGCATTCGGCCATTTGGTGGACGTGGATCAAATGGTGGACGGCTACTGTCGCGGGCAATTGCGCTCGCTGGTCGGGGAGGCCGAGTTTTTCGGGCGCCTGCCCGTGACGTTTGACAGTGCCTCCAATACTCCTCAGGAACGATTTGCTGCGGTAGAAGCACTCAGGGCGGAACACGATGGAATCTTTGCGCAGTTTTTTGAGCCGACGGGAGCGGAAGATTTGTCATACGCCATACTTTCCCCAGTGTGGTGGGAGAGCGGAGGTCTGTTGTTTCGAGCGTTGCGAGACAGCTGGCGCAGCGGTGTACGCCAACGCCTGGGTTTGCCGACCGCAGGCGGCTCTTTGTTTGAGCTGTCCATCTCCGGGTCTGCTCTTCCCAGCAAGAAGTTTGCGGCGCTTCCAGCGTTGCCGCCCGCAAGCTTTTCCCACGTAGAAACGCTGCGCTTGGGATCGCTGGATGTTTCCTCCCAGCAGGCGCGCAACTTTTTCAGGGCATTCAGCGGTACGCGAACATTGGAAATAAGCGGCAACGGCTTCACCGAGCTGCCTTTCGACGCCGAAGACTTGCCAGCCTTGACGCAACTCGATATGCGCAACAACAACCTGCTCGTCACTCCCACTGTTCAGGCGCAGTTCAATGGGTTGACGATGCTTGAGCAACTGAATCTGGAAAACAACCCGCTCGAGAGTCTTGATGTCAGTGCCTTGACCCGGCTCAAGGCAATGGGCCTCAAAGCCACCCGGTTGCGGGCTTGGCCAACCGGTGCCGAGAACCTGACGCAGCTTTCCTGGCTTGACTTGCGGGATAACCAACTGCAGTCATTCCCGCCAACCGTGCTGTCCAATGATGAAGTCCTGTTAAAGACCCATTTGGACGGTAACCTCTCCAGCCCTGATGGCGAGGCAGCCTTGAGTGCGGCACATCAGCGAGTCGAAGACGCAAGAGGGCTTCCCCATGGGGCATTGGCCCGATTTGCCAAGGAGTCTGTACCGGATCAATTCCCGCCGACGGAAACAAGCTGGTCGATCGCTCAACTTCTATTACCGCCGCCCGAGGCGTTGGCCGTGGTCGAGGGGGATGCGGGGCGCGAACTGCGCCTGCAGCGGCTGGATCCGATCCTGACCCGGGAACAGGCAGCCCTGAAGCTCGGGCAATGGCGTGAAAACGGGATGACCGAGACGCAGATCGACGACCAGGTCAGCCAGTGGCACCAATCGTGTGTCTCGCTGATTCTTCGGTTGAATGACTGGCTCTTCACCAGAGAAGTCCGAGTCGCAGGGGGCACCGTTTCCGCGCAAAGCCGCGCGCTGGCGGCCAAGAGCATCCGTGAGGTTTGGCAAGAGGGACTGATACGCCACAGTGGGGCAGGACAAACACTCAGTCTGCATGGCCTGCAACTGGGCGACTTGCCTGAACTGATTGAGCCATTTCCTGGCGTGACGACGCTGGACCTGTCAGGAGTCCTGTTGACTGAACAAGGTTCAAACGGTTTCCTGGGCGCTTTTCCCCATCTGAACCGATTGGACCTGGGCGGCAATGGACTGAGCGCCGTACCGAATGCTGTCTTGCAAATGGAGCAATTGGAGCACCTGGGGCTCGGTTATAACGACTTGCCCCCCGCAGCGGCTTACCCGTTATTGACTCACGGCCGCCTGCGTTCGCTTAACCTTTCCATGAATAGACTGGATACGTTCGATCCTCCCGATTTTGGCCAGATCGAAGCGCTGGATCTCAGCTATAACGAAATCGGAAACTGGCCCAGCCATCTATTGGATGCCCAGGCGCTGGAGAATCTGAACTTGAGCGGCAACGAGTTTACGGATCTTCCGGCGGGGCTGCTGGAGGTCACTCACCAGAGACTGCTGGACGGAATGGATCTCAACGATAACGAATACCTTTCCCCCGAAGTGTTCTATGAGCTCAGGGATTACCTTGAACGGAGCGACCGCGAGGAAGTCTTGGGTTTTTCCCGAGACGAAATCGATGGCCTGATTGCCCTGTCAGAGGCGCCGCAAGGCGACATGTCCGATTTTGATGACGACTCCGATGGCGGCGCAGGCGGCAATGTCCGTAACGATATCCATGCCGCAGTCGCTCCGGTCGAACCCCTTCTCGATCCTTCGGGCGATGCGTCGACCGAGGCGTTGGCACCCTGGCTGGTGGGGGCTGACGGTGAGCAGGTCACGGTTCGGCAAAGAATCTGGACGCAGTTGGCCGAAGAAAATGATCACGAGCGCTTCTTCCAATTGTTGGGTCTGTTGGCAGACACGTTCGATTTCAGATTTAACCGGGCAGAACTGACGCGACGGGTATGGAACGTCATGGAAGCTGCCAGCGAAAACAGCGAGCTGCGCCAGTTGCTGTTTCGGGAAGCCGAAACCCACGGGACCTGCATCGATGGCCGCATCTTGACGTTCAGCGAGCTGGAAGTCCGAGTGTTTGTCTTTCAATGCTTGCGTGATATTCCATTGGACCGCCCGATGCTCAGGGGCCAGGCATTGCTGCGCTTGTCGCGGCAGTTGTTCCGACTGGAGCGGGTCGAGACGTTGGCCGAAGCGGCTGGTCAAGGCAGGGATCGGGCGGAGATGCGCCTTCGCTATCGCATTGGCCTGACGAGCGGATGGGGCGACGGTATCGATTTGCCGGGGCAGCCTACGCACATGGCTTTTGGCGCACCGATCTCTGGAGAACTGGCGGCGCGCACGCGCAACTCGATTCTTGAGGCAGAGCGCAGCGATGCGCTATTGGTGAGCATGACGTCGCGTGACTACTGGACGAGCTACCTGCAGGAGCGGCATCCAGAACAAATGAGCGACATCGCTAATGCTGTCGACACCAGGCGCCACGAACTCCTGGACGCATTGGAGGATCGCCGGGCTGACGGCGGAATCGATACGCAGCAGTACAACTTGGAACTCAACGCGTTGGGAAGAACGATCGATGCCCTGCGCACGGACAAACTGGTTGAGCTGACGCGAAGAGAATTGAACGATTTGCGAAGCATCGTGCCTGGAGCGGATCAGTTCGGTACTCGATCACCCCAACCCGGACCGTCCCACCGCAACTGATGCGCTGCTGGGGATACAAAGGCCGATCTGTCGATGCCTGTGTCGTCGACAGACCGGTCCGCAGTCTTTCCGCTTAGTTGTCGTAACCCAAATTCGGCGCCAACCAGCGCTCCGTCACACTCAGATCCTGGCCCTTGCGCGCGGTATAGCTCTGGACCTGATCCTTATCGATCTTGCCCACCGCGAAGTACTGCGCCTGGGGATGGGCGAAATACCAGCCGCTGACCGCCGCCGCCGGGAACATGGCGTAGTGTTCGGTGAGGAACACGCCGCTGCGTCCGGCTTTCATTTCACTGGCCTCGGGATCGAGCAGGCGGAACAGCGTGGCCTTCTCGGTGTGGTCCGGGCAGGCCGGGTAGCCGGGGGCAGGGCGGATGCCGGTGTATTGCTCCTTGATCAGCGCCTCGTTGTCCAGGCTTTCGTCCTTGGCGTAACCCCAGTGTTCCTTGCGCACCTGCTGGTGCAGCCATTCGGCGCAGGCTTCGGCCAAACGGTCGGCCAGGGCCTTGACCATGATCGAGTTGTAGTCGTCGCCGGCCTCTTGATAAGCCTTGGCGACTTCTTCGGCGCCGATGCCGGCGGTGGTGATGAAGCCACCGACGTAGTCGGTGACGCCGCTGTCCTTCGGCGCGACGAAGTCGGCCAGGGAGAAGTTCGGCTTGCCGTCGGTCTTGATGATCTGCTGGCGCAGGTGATGCAGGCGCGCCAGTGGCTTGCCGTCGTCGCCATAGACCTCCAGATCGTCGTCATGCACCTGATTGGCCGGCCAGAAGCCGAACACGGCGCGGGCGCTGATGAGTTTTTCGTCGATCAGCTTGCGCAGCATCGCCCGGGCGTCGGCGTACAGCGCCGTGGCCGCTTCGCCGACCACTTCGTCGGTGAGGATGCGTGGGTACTTGCCGGCCAGGTCCCAGGAGATGAAGAACGGTGTCCAATCGATGTATTCGGCGAGGACGTTCAGGTCGATGTTGTCCAACACCTTGGCACCGGTGAAGGTCGGCTTGACCGGCTGGTAGCTGCTCCAGTCGAACTGCGGCTTCTTCGCCACGGCCGCCGGGTAGCTCAGGCGCTCGGTGCGGGCGCTGCGGTTGGAGGTGCGCTCGCGCACGTCGATGTAGTCCTGGCGGGTTTTCTCGACGAACGCCGGCTTGAGCTCCTTGGACAGCAACTGGGTCGCCACGCCCACGGCGCGGGAGGCGTCGGTGACATAGATCACCGCGTCGTTGCTGTACTTGGGCTCGATCTTCACTGCTGTGTGGGCCTTGGAGGTCGTAGCACCACCAATCATCAGCGGCAGGTGGAAGTCCTGGCGCTGCATCTCCCGCGCCACGTGCACCATCTCATCCAGGGACGGGGTGATCAGGCCGGACAGGCCGATGATGTCGCACTTCTGCTCCTTGGCCACCTGCAGGATCTTCTCCGCCGGCACCATCACGCCCAGGTCGACGATGTCATAGCCGTTGCACCCCAACACGACGCCGACGATGTTCTTGCCGATGTCATGCACGTCGCCCTTGACCGTCGCCATGAGGATCTTGCCCTTGGCCTCCGGCTTGTCGCCTTTTTCCGCTTCGATGAACGGGATCAGGTGCGCCACCGCCTGCTTCATGACGCGGGCGGACTTGACCACTTGGGGCAGGAACATTTTGCCGGCGCCAAACAGGTCGCCGACGATGTTCATGCCGGCCATCAGCGGGCCTTCGATCACCTCGATCGGCCGGGCGAACGACAGCCGCGACTCCTCGGTGTCTTCGACGATGTGGGTGGTGATGCCCTTGACCAGCGCGTGCTCCAGGCGCTTGTTCACTTCCCAGCCGCGCCATTCTTCGGTTTCCGCTTCCTTGACGCTGCCGTCGCCCTTGTACTTGTCGGCGATGGCGAGCAGGGCGTCGGTGCCCTCGGGGGTGCGGTTGAGGATCACGTCTTCCACGGCGTCGCGCAGCTCCACCGGGATCTGGTCGTAGATCTCCAGTTGGCCGGCGTTGACGATGCCCATGGTCAGGCCCGCGCGGATCGCATAGAGCAGGAACACCGAGTGAATCGCTTCGCGTACCGGGTTGTTGCCGCGGAACGAGAACGACACGTTGGACACGCCGCCGGAGGTCAGTGCGTAGGGCAGTTCGTCGCGGATGTAGGCGCAGGCGTTGATGAAGTCCACGGCATAGTTGTTGTGCTCTTCAATGCCGGTGGCAACGGCGAAGATGTTCGGGTCGAAGATGATGTCTTCCGGCGGGAAGCCGACTTCATTGACCAGAATGTCGTAGGAGCGCTTGCAGATTTCCTTCTTGCGCGCCTCGGTGTCGGCCTGGCCGGCTTCGTCGAAGGCCATCACCACCACCGCGGCGCCGTAGCGCTTGCACAGCTTGGCGTGGTGGATGAACTGCTCGACGCCTTCCTTCATGCTGATGGAATTGACGATGCCCTTGCCCTGGATGCACTTGAGGCCCGCTTCGATCACTTCCCACTTGGAGGAGTCGATCATGATCGGCACCCGGGAAATGTCCGGTTCGCCGGCAATCAGATTGAGGAAGGTCACCATGGCCTTCTTCGAATCGAGCATGCCCTCGTCCATGTTGATGTCGATCACCTGGGCGCCGGCCTCGACCTGTTGCAGGGCCACTTCCAGGGCTTCGGTGTAGTTGTCCTCGCGGATCAGCCGGGCGAACTTGGCGGAACCGGTGATGTTGGTCCGCTCGCCGACGTTGACGAACAGCGAGCTGCGGTCGATGGTGAACGGCTCCAGGCCCGACAGGCGGCAGGCCCGGGGAATCTCCGGAATCTGACGCGGCGCATAGCCGGCCACGGCCTTGGCGATGGCTTCGATGTGCGCCGGGGTGGTGCCGCAGCAGCCGCCGACGATATTCAGGAAACCGCTCTGGGCAAACTCCTCGATGACCTTGGCCGTCTCGGCCGGCAGTTCGTCGTATTCACCGAATTCGTTGGGCAGGCCGGCGTTGGGGTGGGCCGAGACGTGGGTGCTGGCCTTGTTCGACAGCTCTTCCAGGTACGGGCGCAGTTCGCTGGCGCCGAGGGCGCAGTTCAGGCCGACGGAAATGGGCTTGGCGTGGGCCACCGAGTTCCAGAAGGCTTCGGTGGTCTGGCCGGAGAGGGTGCGGCCAGAGGCGTCGGTGATGGTGCCGGAGATCATGATCGGCAGTTCGACGCCCAGTTCTTCGTAGACCCCTTGTACGGCAAAGATCGCCGCCTTGGCGTTCAGCGTGTCGAAGATCGTCTCGATGAGGATCAGGTCGGCGCCGCCTTCGATCAGGCCCTTGGTGGCCTCGGTGTAGTTTTCCACCAGTTCATCGAAGGTCACGTTGCGGTAGCCAGGGTTGTTCACGTCCGGCGACAGCGAGCAGGTGCGGCTGGTCGGGCCGAGCACGCCGGCGACGAAGCGCGGCTTGTCCGGGGTTTCCAGGGTCTTGGCATCGGCCACTTTACGCGCCAGGCGCGCGCCTTCCAGGTTCAGCTCGTAGGCCAGGCCTTGCATGCCGTAGTCGGCCTGGGACACCTGGGTGGCGTTGAATGTGTTGGTTTCCAGGATGTCGGCACCGGCATCCAGGTAGGCTTTTTCAATGGCGCCGATCACGTCGGGGCGGCTCAGCACGAGCAAATCGTTGTTGCCCTTGACGTCGCTCGGCCAGTCGGCAAAACGCTTGCCGCGGTAGTCCTGTTCTTCCAGCTTGTAGCTCTGGATCATCGTGCCCATGCCGCCGTCGAGGATCAGGATGCGTTCCTTGAGGGCTTGCTGGAGAAGATAAAGGCGAGCGCTGCGATCAGACATAGGACTACCTGGAAAAAAGACCATTACGAAGGCCGGGATAATAGCAAACCTGTGCAGGATTTGATCATGACGGCTTTTGCATGAATATCGCTCATGTTTGCAAGGCGATGCTGGCCCGGTAGAATCGCCGGATTATCTCTTAGGGACCCGAGACATGCCGTACCGCGTCTTATTCGGCAGTCTGTTGCTGCTGTTGTCTTTTACCGCAGCCGCCGGGAATCCCGCTTCCGCGATCTCCTACACCCGCGATATCCAGCCGATTTTCACGGAAAAATGCGTGGCCTGCCATGCCTGCTACGACTCCGCCTGCCAGTTGAACCTGGGCAGCGGCGAGGGCGCGGCGCGGGGGGCGAGCAAGCTGTCGGTGTATGACGGCGAGCGGCGCCAGGCGGCCGACCCGACCCGCTTGTTCTATGACGCCTCCGGCCCGCGCGCCTGGCAACGCAAGGGCTTCTATTCAGTGCTCGACGCCCAGGGCAGCCAGGCTGCGTTGATGGCGCGCATGCTGGAGTTGGGCCATCGCACGCCGTTGCAGCCTAACGCCAAGCTGCCGGAAGAGATCGTCCTGGGCCTTAACCGCGACAACAGTTGCGCGATGCCGGGTCAATTCGACGAATATGCCGGCGCCCATCCCAAGGAAGGCATGCCCCTGGCCGTCACCGGCCTGACTGACCAGCAATACCAGACCCTGCAGCGCTGGCTGGCGGCCGGTGCGCCCATCGATCAGCAGGCCCTGGCCCCAAGCGCCGCCGAAGCCTTGCAGGTGGTGCAATGGGAAAACCTGCTCAATGCCCCGGGCGCCCGGGAAAGCCTGGTGGGCCGCTGGTTGTTCGAACACTGGTTCCTGGCGCACATCTATTTCAAGGGCGGCGAGCCGGGGCATTTCTTCCAGTGGGTGCGTTCGCGCACACCCACGGGCCAGCCGATCGACCTGATCAACACCCGCCGTCCCAACGACGACCCTGGTACCCGCATTTATTATCGGCTCTGGCCGGTGCAGGGGGTGATCGTGCACAAGACCCACATCACCTACGGCTTGAGCGCGGCGAAAATGGCGCGCATCAAGAGCCTGTTCTACAGCGGCAACTGGCAGGTCAGCGCGCTGCCGGGT
The DNA here is from genome assembly GCF_014268705.1 of Pseudomonas sp. SWRI179. NCBI lineage: Bacteria > Pseudomonadati > Pseudomonadota > Gammaproteobacteria > Pseudomonadales > Pseudomonadaceae > Pseudomonas > Pseudomonas sp. SWRI179. Next base: position 19,418 of record NZ_JABWRA010000009.1, read on the forward strand.
TATGGGCCGGAGCGCCGGGCCAATCCGTTTTCCACCTTCGAAGCGATCCCGGCCCAGGCCCGCTACCAGTTCATGCTCGATAACGCCGAATACTTCGTGCGCACGTTCATTCGCGGGCCGGTGTGCCGTGGCCAGATCGCCACGGATGTGATCCGCGACAATTTCTGGGCGCTGTTCCAGGCCCCCGAGCACGACCTGTACATCACCGATCCGAACTACCGCGGCCAGGCCACGCCGCTGTTGGCGATGCCGGGGCAGAACGATGACGTGGGCAGTGTCGTCAGCCTGTGGCTCGACTATCGGGACAAACGTAACGAATACGAAGCCTTGCGCCGCGACAACTATGCCGAGCTGCCGGCACCGAGCTGGTCGACGCTGTGGGCCGGCAACGACAACGCGCTGCTGAGCATTTTCCGGCATTTCGACAGTGCTTCGGTCACCAAGGGGCTGATCGGCGAGGTACCGCAGACAATGTGGCTGTTCGACTTCCCGTTGCTGGAGCGTACCTATTATCAGCTGGCGGTGAATTTCGACGTGTTCGGCAACGTGTCCCACCAGGCCCAGACCCGGTTGTATTTCGACTTGATCCGCAACGGCGCGGAACAGAACTTCCTGCGCTTGATGCCCGCTGACTCCCGCGAAGACTACTTGGACGACTGGTATCAGGACGGTGGCAAAGTCAAGATGTGGCTCGATTACGAGGCCATCGACAATGACAAGCCGACGGCCCTCAAGCTTGACGAGCACGACCCCAAGCGCGATTTCACCCAGCAATTGCTAGCCCGCTATGGCGAGCTGAACGCGCGCCCCGATCCGCTCAACCGCTGCGACGGAGCCTACTGCTCACGCCCGAACATCGACCCGACGCTGCAAAACGCCGAGCAGGCCCTCAGTCGGCTGGTGTCGCGCCCGGCGGCGGGGCTCAAGGTGATCGATCAACTGCCGGAAGCGACGATGCTGCGCGTCGAAACCGTTGGCGGTCGTCGTGAGGTCTACAGCCTGCTGCGCAACCGCGCCCACAGCAACGTGGCGTTCCTGCTGGGCGAGGAACGGCGCTACCAACCGGGGCTGGACACGCTGACGGTCTACCCGGGCGTGCTCAGCAGCTATCCGAACTTCCTGTTCAACATTCCGGCCGGGCAAGTGCCGGCTTTCGTCGAAGCCATGCAAGGCGCCCAGGACGCGCCGGCGTTCGAGCGGATTGTCGAGCGCTGGGGGATTCGCCGCAGCCACCCGCAGTTCTGGTACTACTTTCATGACCTGAGCCAGTACATCCAGGAGACGGAGCCCGTGGAAAGCGGTGTGCTGGACATGAATCGCTACCACAACCTCTGATCGACAGGTCCGGTGGCAAACCCCGTGCCGCCGGATGCTTTCCCGACAAAAATACTAGGACTTTGTCCGGCGCGATGATTGGCGTAAACTGCCGGCAAGCCTGCGAGGAGTTTCCATGACCGCCATAACCATTACCGATGCCGCCCACGATTACCTGGCCGACCTGCTGTCCAAGCAGAACACCCCAGGTATCGGGATCCGCATCTTCATCACCCAGCCCGGCACCCAGTACGCAGAGACGTGCATCGCCTACTGCAAGCCGGGGGAAGAAAAACCCGAAGACACCGCGTTGGGGCTCAAGAGCTTCACCGCGTACATCGACTCGTTCAGCGAAGCTTTCCTGGACGATGCGGTCGTCGACTACGCCACCGACCGCATGGGCGGACAGCTGACCATCAAGGCGCCGAACGCCAAGGTGCCGATGGTCAATGCCGACAGCCCGGTCAACGAGCGCATCAATTATTACCTGCAAACCGAAATCAACCCGGGGCTGGCCAGCCACGGCGGCCAGGTGTCGCTGATCGACGTGGTGGAGGACGGCATCGCCGTGCTCCAGTTCGGCGGCGGCTGCCAGGGCTGCGGCCAGGCCGACGTGACCTTGAAGGAAGGCATCGAGCGCACCTTGCTCGAGCGCATCCCGGAGCTCAAGGGCGTACGCGACGTGACCGACCATACGCAGAAAGAAAACGCCTACTACTGATAGGTGTTCGCTGCGCGCAAAACGCTGTGGCGAGGGAGCTTGCTCCCGCTCGATTGCGAAGCAATCGCCAGGTAATCGATGCATTCTCGTGATGATGCAGGGGTTGCCAGGGGACCGCTTCGCGGTCCAGCGGGAGCAAGCTCCCTCGCCACAAAAGCTTCGGTGATCGGCGCGTAAACCTGTGGGCACCTGCCGAACCCTGTGGGAGCTGCGGTGACCGTCACTTTTCTTGTCGCTGCAAATCCCTGTGGGAGCGAGCTTGCTCGCGAAGGCGTCGGCACATTCGACAGCGTCGTCAACTGACCCGCCGCTATCGCGAGCAAGCTCGCTCCCACAGGGGAATCTGGGTTAGCTCTTGCTGAGGGAGTCAGGGCCGGTAGAGATGCGCATGCCCGGCGCGGTACAGCGAGGACTCGCTGAACACATCGTTGCCCAACACCCGTCCCACCAGAATCAGCGCCGTGCGGCGAAAGCCCTTGGCTTGTACCTTTGTCGCGATATCGTCCAACGTCCCCATCACCCAATCCTGATCTGGCCAGGTCGCCCGGTGGATCACCGCGATCGGGCAATCGCCGCCATAGTGGGGCCGCAGTTCGTCGACGATCTTTTCCAGATGATTGACCCCCAGGTGAATCGCCATGGTCGCCCCGTGCTGCGCCAGGCTGCCCAGTTCTTCCCCAGCGGGCATCGGGGACTTGTCGGCGTAACGGGTGAGGATCAGGCTCTGGGAGATGTCCGGCAAGGTCAGTTCGGCGCCCAGCAGCGCGGCGCAGGCTGAGGTCGCGGTTACTCCCGGGATGATCTCGAACGGGATGCCCAGTTCCCGCAAGCGGCGAATCTGCTCGCCGATGGCGCCGTACAAACTCGGATCGCCAGAGTGTACCCGGGCCACATCCTGGCCCTTGAAATGGGCGCTCTTGATCAATTCGATGATTTGTTCCAGATGCAGCTCGGCGCTGTTGATCACCTGTTCGGCACAATGGCCTTCGAGGACGGCGGTCGGCACCAGCGAGCCGGCGTAGATGATCACCGCGCACTGGCGGATCAGTCGTTGGCCTTTGACCGTGATGAGGTCCGGGTCGCCGGGGCCGGCGCCGATGAAGTACACGGTCATTGACCGGCTCCTGAGAAAGGTGGGTGAGCGTCGCCCAGATGAATATCGCTCATGATCCTGGACGCCGATTATCGGGTTTTACACCACGACCGCCAATGCCAACGTGCATTGGGGGCCTTTCTGTCGGGGGATCAGCAGTGTTGACGGCGTGGTGCCCAACGGGTCGGCCAAGGCCAGGGCGGCGCTTTCGGCAATGCCGTAGCAACCGGTTCGCTCGAAAGCGATCTCGGAACGGTGACTGAGCCGCGGCTCGTACTCGGCCAATTGATCGGCACTGAAGCAGGTCAGCGGCAAGCCCAATTGCCCGGCCAGTTCCAACAACCCGGGCTCGTCACGCTTGAGGTCGATACTGGCCAGGGCCCGTACCTGGTGAAGCTCGATGCCGTGGGCCAGCAACGTCTGTTCGAGCAAGGCCCGCAGCATGCTGGCCGGGCAACCGCGCTGGCAGCCCAGGCCGACCACCAGGATCGGCGCGGCGCTCATGCGTCGTGGTGAGCTTGGTCGCCACGGCGAAACAGCCAGGCGCTGATCAGGCCCAGGGCCAGCCAGAACGCGACGTTGGTCACCTGCGAGGCGATTTTGAACTGGCTCTCAAGCGCTTCGGGTGCCAGCATCGAATGGACTTCCGGTTGCGGTGCGCCGATGACGTGGGGCACCAGCAACGTCGCCGCGCCCAGCACCTTGAGCAGCCAATGCTGGCCGAAGGCGATCAAGGCAATGCCCACCGCCGTGGACGCCGCGGTGCCAATCCACCACATTTGTCGCTGGGCCAGGTCGGCCGCCGCGGTGCCGGGCAACTCCGGGGGCAGGCCGAGGGTCGGCGCCAGGACGAACGTGGCATAACCGGCCAGGCCCCAGAGCAGGCCTTGGGACGTGCGAGTTGGTGCGCGCAAGGTGTACAGGCCCGCCAGCATCAGGGCAAACCCCACGGCGACCACCAGGTTGCCGCCCGTGGTGGACAATACCCGCTGCCAGCCGTCTTCCGGCTCCCAGGCTTCGGCGTCATGGGTATGGGCGGCCCCGTCGGCGTGTTCGTGAACCTCGGTCGCCGGAGCCTTCTCGAAGGTTTCCGCCTGGAGAATCAGCGGCGATACCCAGAAACTCTGCAACAGGGTCAACAGCAGGGCGGCCAGCAAACCGCTGAAACCGGCGGTCTGGGCGATACGCTTGATCATGTCGTCGGTTCTCAATGGCAGGGGAAGGCGGCGCTGTGGCGGGTATCGTGGGCGGCGTTGTGTACTGCTTCGATGTGGGAGAACCCGGCGAAATAGACCAGCCCCGCCCCCAGGATCGAAGCCAGGATCGCGGCGCTCAGGCGTTGGCTCAGGGTGGTGGTGCTGCTGGTGGAGCGGGCGGTGCTGCTGATGGTCGACATGGCGCTTCCCTCTGTTTTTGTTCCGTGGGGGATGCGAGCGCGATGAGACCCCGGGCGAAAGCCCGCCAAGGTTCGAACAGCGCCCGCCCACCGCGGGTTTGTTGATGCATGAGTCATGGGCCGGTCTCCGGGCTCGCGAGGGGCCAGAACCTGGCCTGCAAGCGTCACCTTCCCATGCCCTGGGGCACAGTGGTTCAGACGCTTCGCTCGCTTACCGTTGCGGGGGCAGCACCGGACTGACGTGGCTTTGGAGTAAAGCACACGATTCACCGGTTTCCCGTTTCACCCTGTGAAGGGCACCCGTAACTAGGCGCACAGGAGAGCATGGGTGGGGCTGGGCCGTCAATGCACAGGGGGCGGCGTGCGGGCTGTTGTGGCGAGGGAGCTTGCTCCCGCTGGGCAGCGCAGCGGCCCCCGGCTCTTTACGGTCGCTGCGCAACCGAGCGCGAGCAAGCTCCCTCGCCACACAGCGTCCTGCATATTACTTGCGGAGATTGACCCGCCCCCACACCCTGCGTAGCCTTGCGCCTTCGAGGTTCTTCGGCATGCGCCGGAGCTAAGAAGGGAACGCGGTCCAAGCCGCGGCTGCCCCCGCAACTGTGAACGGTGAGGTTTCTGCAAGGCCACTGTGCATGCCCTTTTACCAAAGGCGCACGGGAAGGCGCAGCAATTGCCAGTCGAAAGATCGGCCCGCCGTCAGCCAGGAGACCTGCCTCGAGACAGATTCTCACTACAACCGGGCGGGGTGATCCGGTGGCGAAATCTTCCGCACGCCTGTGCCAGCGGTTGTCGTCCCGTTTGCCCGCCACCTTGCCAAAGGGCATCCGATGAAAACACTGGCCAAACTCCCCGTCACCATCGTCACCGGTTTCCTCGGCTCGGGTAAGACCACCTTGCTGCGGCACATGCTCGACAACGCCCAGGGCCGGCGCATCGCCGTGATCGTCAACGAGTTCGGCGAGCTGGGCATCGACGGCGAGATCCTCAAGCAGTGCACCATCGGTTGCACCGAAGAAGAAGCCAACGGCCGCGTCTACGAACTGGCCAACGGTTGCCTGTGCTGCACGGTGCAGGAAGAATTTTTCCCGGTGATGCGTGAATTGGTGGCCCGGCGTGGCGACCTCGACCACATCCTCATTGAAACCTCCGGCCTGGCTCTGCCCAAGCCACTGGTCCAAGCCTTCCAATGGCCGGAAATCCGCAGCGCCTGCACCGTCGATGCGGTGATCACCGTCGTGGACAGCCCGGCCGTGGCCGCGGGTACCTTTGCCGCCTTCCCCGACCAGGTCGACGCCCAGCGCAAACTCGACCCGAACCTGGATCACGAATCGCCGCTGCACGAATTGTTCGCCGACCAACTGGCCAGCGCCGACCTGGTGATCCTCAACAAGGCCGACCTGATCAGCCCTGAAGACCTGGCCAGGGTGCGCCTGGAAGTCGCCGAAGAACTGCCGCCAGCGGTCAAGGTCATCGAAGCCAGCAGCGGTCGCCTGCCACTGGACGTGCTGATCGGCCTGGGCGCCGGTTCCGAAGAACACATCGACGGCCGCCACAGCCATCACGACCATCACCATGACGGCGACGACGATGACCACGATCATGACGCCTTCGATTCCATTTCCATCGAACTGCCCCAGGCCGACGAAAGCCTGCTGCTGGATGCACTGACGCAACTGGTGGTCCAGCACGGCGTGCTGCGGGTCAAGGGTTTCGCGGCGATCCCGAACAAGCCGATGCGCCTGTTGATCCAGGGCGTCGGTACGCGCTTCGACAAGCATTTCGACCGTCAGTGGGGCGCCGAGGAAGCGCGGGTCACCCGTCTGGTGCTGATCGGCCAGGCGCTGGATGCCGCGCTGCTCGAAGCGCAGTTGCGCGCCGCCCTCAGCGCCTAAGCCATGCACCTGCTCAGGACCCAGCCCGGCGGTTTCGTGTCGGATGACAACATTGCCGACCTGGGGCAAACCCCCGCCGAACTGGTGATCCTGTGCAGCGGCGATTCCAGCCTGGCGCTATTGGCCGAAGCAGCGCGGCAGTTGCCGGACGACTACCCGCAGTTTCGCCTCGCCAACCCGATGCAGGTGCAGAACCACGCCTCGGTGGACCTGTATTTCGAAGACGTGCTGCAACACGCCAAGGTCATACTGTTGTCGCTGCACGGCGGCATCGGCTATTGGCGTTACGGCATCGAGCGCCTGATGGAACTGGCTGGACGCGGGGTGAAGCTGATCCTGGTGCCGGGGGATGACCGTCCGGACCCGGAGCTCAGTGACCTGAGCAACGTGGCCGTCGAGGACCGCGACCGGCTCTGGCAGTTCTTGCGCCAGGGTGGCCTGGGCAATGCCCTGGACCTGTTTCACAACCTCGGCAGCCAATGGTTCGGCCGCGATTACCCCTGGGCCGAGCCGCAGGCCTTGCCACGCACGGCCATCTATCACCCGGCGAAAACCAGCGTCAGCCTCGGCGATTGGCAAGCCGACTGGCAGGTCGGGCAACCGGTGGCGGCGGTGCTGTTTTATCGCTCCCACCTGCAAGCGGCGAACACCGCGTTCATCGATGTGTTTTGCCAGCGCCTGCAAGCGGCAGGGCTCAATCCGCTGCCGATTGCCGTGGCCAGCCTGAAGGAGCCGGCTTGCCTTGCGCGGGTCGAGGACTGGCTGGATGAGGTGGCAGCGGGGGTGATCCTCAACACCACCGGCTTCGCTCAATCCAGCCCCGAAGCCCCACATCTGCGACCGTTTCGCCGCAATATCCCGGTGATCCAGGCCATTTGTGCCCAGGACAACGAACCCGGCTGGCGCGCCAACGAGCAGGGCTTGGGACCACGGGACCTGGCGATGCACATTGCCTTGCCGGAACTGGACGGACGAATCATCAGCCGCCCCATCAGTTTCAAGGACTTGGCCTGGCGCAGCGAACGCAGCCAGAGCGACGTGGTCTGCTACCGCGCCGCGCCCGAGCGCATGGATTTTGTCGCCGCACTGGCCCAGCGCTGGACCACCCTGGCGCGCCTGCCCAATGGGCAAAAGCGAGTGGCGTTGATCCTTGCCAACTACCCGACCCGGGATGGGCGCATCGGCAACGGTGTCGGCCTGGACACCCCGGCGGCGGCGCTGAATATCCTGCGGGCCTTGCAGGCCGAGGGCTATCCATTGCCGGCCGAACTGCCGGCGAGCGGCACTGCGTTGATCCAGCAATTGCTCGGCGGTGTCAGTAACGACCTGGACAGCCTCGACCTGCGCCCCTGCCACCAGAGCCTGGCCCTCGATGCCTACCAATCCCTGTTCGACGCGCTGCCCGAGGCCAATCGCCAAGCGGTGCTGGCGCGCTGGGGCTCGCCCGAGCAGGACCCGATGTTCCGCGACGGGCGCCTGATGGTCGCCGGCCTGCGCCTGGGCCTGACGTTTGTCGGCATCCAGCCGGCGCGGGGTTATCAGGTCGATCCGAGCGCGGTTTACCACGATCCGGACCTGGTACCGCCCCACGGTTACCTGGCGTTTTATTTCTGGTTGCGCCACGCCTACGGCGTCCACGCAGTGATCCACGTCGGCAAGCACGGCAACCTCGAATGGCTGCCGGGCAAGGGCGTCGGGCTCTCGGAAAACTGCTGGCCGGACGTGCTGCTGGGGCCGCTGCCGAATATCTATCCATTCATCGTCAACGACCCGGGCGAGGGCGCCCAGGCCAAGCGACGGACCCAGGCGGTGATCATCGACCACTTGATGCCGCCGCTGACCCGGGCCGAAACCTATGGGCCGCTGCGTAACCTCGAGCTGCTGGCCGACGAATACTACGAGGCGCAATTGCTCGATCCGCGCCGCGCCCGGGAACTGCAACGGGACATCCTCAACCTGGTGCGCGAGACGCACATCGACCGTGAGCTGCAACTGGATGCCGCCCTGGACAGCGATGCCGACGCGGCGATCTGGCTGCCACGCCTGGACACCTATCTGTGCGACTTGAAGGAGTCGCAGATCCGCGACGGCCTGCACGTTTTTGGCGAGTCGCCCAGCGGGCGGCTGCGCATCGATACGTTGCTGGCGTTGCTGCGCATTCCCCGGGGCGATGGCAAAGGCGCCCAGTCGAGCCTGCTGCGAGCGTTGGCGAAGGCGTTCGGGCTGGGCTTCGATCCGCTGGATTGTGCCTTGGCCGAGCCCTGGACGGGGGAGCGCCCCGACGCGTTGCGTCAGGTCAGTACCGAGCCTTGGCGCACCGCCGGTGATACTCGCGAGCGCCTGGAGCTGTTCGCGGCGCAGTTGATCGAGCGGGCGCTGGACGGTGTCGTCGAGCCACTGGAGGGGGTGGGCTGGGAGATGGTTTTCGACATTATTGAAAACCTGCGATCCATCGTGGCCCCGCGCCTGGACGCCTGCGGCCCGGCGGAAATGCGTGGCCTGCTCGATGCCCTGGGCGGGCGCTTCGTACCGGCCGGCCCCAGCGGCGCGCCGAGCCGCGGGCGTCTGGACGTGTTGCCCACCGGGCGTAACTTTTTCTCGGTGGACGTGCGCAACCTGCCCACCACCACGGCGTGGCGCATCGGTTTCCAGTCGGCGAACCTGATCCTTGAACGGCACTTGCAGGACCACGGCGATCACCTGCGCCAACTCGGCCTGTCGGTATGGGGCACCGCCACGATGCGCACCGGCGGTGACGATATTGCCCAGGCCATGGCGTTGATGGGCGTGCGTCCGGTGTGGGCCACCGGCAGCCAGCGGGTCGATGACTTCGAGATCCTGCCGTTGAGCCTGCTGGACCGGCCCCGGGTCGATGTCACGTTGCGGGTGTCCGGGTTCTTCCGGGATGCCTTTGCCAACCTGATCCGCTTGTTCGACGCCGCCGTGCAGGCCGTCGCCGCCCTTGATGAGCCGGACGACATGAACCCCTTGGCGGCCAAGGTGCGCAGCGAGCGCGAAGCCTTGCAGGCGTCGGGTCTTGAGCCGGAAGCCGCGGCGCGCCAGGCCGGCTGGCGGATTTTCGGGGCCAAGCCCGGTGCCTATGGCGCGGGCGTGCAGGGTGCGATTGACGGTCGTTTGTGGCAGAGCCGCGAGGACCTGGCCGAGGTGTACCTGAACTGGGGTGGTTACGCCTATGGTGCCAGTGATGAAGGCACCACCGCCCGGGAGCAGTTCTCCCGGCGCTTGAGCCAGGTGCAGGCGGTGTTGCAGAACCAGGACAACCGCGAGCACGACCTGCTCGACTCCAATGATTACTACCAATTCCAAGGCGGCATGCTGGCGGCGGTCGAGACCCTCAGTGGCGATGCGGCGGCCAGTTACCATGGCGATCACAGCCAGCCGGACTTGCCCAGGATTCGTACCCTGAAGGAAGAGCTCAACCGGGTCATCCGCTCCCGCGCGGCCAATCCGAAGTGGATCGACGGCGTGAAGCGGCACGGCTACAAAGGCGCGTTCGAACTGGCGGCGACGGTGGACAACCTGTTTGCCTTCGATGCCACAACGCAGTTGATCGATGACCATCAGTACGCCTTGCTGGCCGATGCCTACCTGCTCGACCCGGACACCCGGGAGTTCGTTCGCCAGCACAACCCCGACGCCCTGCGGGACATGACCGAGCGCATGCTCGAAGCGCAGCAGCGAGGGATGTGGCAGGATCCAGGCGAGTATCGCGAGGCGTTGGAAAATTTGTTGTTGGACATTGAAGAAGATGGCTGAAGTACCTTTGTGGCGAGGGAGCTTGCTCCCGCTGGGTTGCGCAGCAGCCCCCGGAACCTGAAGTCCCAGTGCCCTTTCAGAATGACGACTGCTGCGCAGCCGAGCGGGAGCAAGCTCCCTCGCCACAGGGACTCTCTCACACTCATGAGACATTCAACATGACCCACACCCCCCATTTCCCACTCTCCGCCGTGGTCGGCGCCGATGACCTGAAACTGGCCCTGTGCCTGGCCGCCATCGACCCGAAAATCGGCGGTGTGCTGATCGAAGGTCCGCGGGGCATGGCCAAGTCCACATTGGCCCGGGGCCTGGCGGACCTGCTGGCCAGCGGTCAGTTCGTCACCTTGCCCCTCGGTGCGACCGAAGAGCGGCTGGTGGGCACCCTGGACCTGGACGCGGCGTTGGGGGAAGGGCGCGCGCAGTTTTCTCCCGGCGTATTGGCCAAGGCCGACGGTGGCGTACTGTATGTCGATGAAGTGAACCTGCTGCCCGACCACCTGGTGGATCTGCTGCTTGATGTGGCCGCCAGCGGCACCAACCTGGTCGAGCGTGACGGCATTTCCCATCGGCACTCGGCGCGCTTTGTGCTGATCGGTACCATGAACCCGGAAGAGGGCGAGCTGCGTCCGCAGTTGCTCGACCGTTTCGGCCTGAACGTCGCCCTCGATGGTCACACCGCACCGGCCGAGCGCGGCCAGATCATTCGGCGGCGGTTGGATTTCGACAGCGATCCGTTGACGTTCTGCACCGAGTGGGAGACGGCCCAGCAGCAGTTGCGCGAACGCTGCCAACAGGCGCGTGAGCGCTTGGCCGGGATCGCCCTCGATGATGCGGCGCTGGCGCAGATCACCGAGCGTTGTTTTGCCGCTGGGGTCGATGGCTTGCGCGCCGACCTGGTCTGGCTGCGGGCGGCCCGGGCCCATGCCGCCTGGCGCGGCGCCGCGGCGATTACCGACGAAGATATCGATGCGGTCGCCGAGTTTGCCTTGCGGCACCGGCGGCGCGGGCATTCGGCACCGGCGCCGTCCCAGACGCCGGCGGGGGCGGGGACGGAAAAAACCGCTGAACCCAACGAAGGCCAGGGCCAGTGGGGCGACCTGCCAGCGCGGGCATTGCCGACCGGGGCCCGGCGCGACGTGCCGAGCTGGCCAAAAAAGCCCTAGGCATTCGCCCCCGTTCGCCGGCGGGGGCGAATGCCAGACCCCGCGCCGGAAGTCTCGACCAGGGTCGCCAGGGCCGGAGCAAAGCGGCGGCCAGCGGTGCGGTGAACTGGCCGGGGACGTTGCTCAACGGCCGACCACGCCGACATGAAGATTTGCGTTGGCACGATCGCCATCGGTCTCCCCATGAGCTGTGGCTGGTCATCGTCGATGCGTCGGCCTCGACCCGGCGTCACCGCGCCTTGAGTGACGGCAAAGGCCTGTTGGCGCAATTGTTCGACGACGCCTACCGACAACGCGCCCGCTTGGCGCTGCTGACAGCCAGCGGCACGCAACCGAACTGGCAGGTGCAGGGGCTAAAGGCCTCGGCCGGTCTGCGCGACTGGCTCGATGGCTTGGGTGCAGGGGGCGGAACGCCGTTGCTGGCGGCGTTGAACGAGGCCGGTCGTTGGCTGGTGGCGCGGCGCAAGCGCTACCCGGCGGAGCAGCAACGGGTGCTGGTAATGACCGACGGACGCGTCAAGGAAGGGCTTTCGCCGCCGGTCCTCGATTGCCCGTGCCTGTTGATCGACATCGAAAGAGGCCCGATTCGCCTGGGCCGGGCCAGGCAGTTGGCGGGGCTGTTGGGGGCTGAGTATCGGCATATTGATCAAATGTGATGACTTGAATGTGAGGAGTCTGGTCGGACGCTTTCGCGAGCAAGCCCGCTCCCACATTTGATCTCTGTGAACAGATCATGCGTGAACGCCGCAGAACCCATGTGGGAGCGGGCTTGCTCGCGAAGGCATCAACTCGGTCCTGGATCTACTCATAAACCCGCATCCCTGCACTATGCTCAGCCAGCCCCTCACAGGAGTGAACCATGCGCGTACTCGTCACCAATCCCCAGGACGACTTTCGGGTCAAGGCCTATGCTGGCACCAATGGCGTGCTGCTCGCCATGGACCTGGCTGAACACCGGCGCCAGGGCTTGCTGGGCTTTGCCATCGAGAAGCAGCAGGGCAACAAGCCCTGGCTGTTCCTGTTCAACAGCCTGACCTTCCCCGACAAGGCCCATACCTTTCCCCAATTCCATGCCACCCCCAGTGACAAGGCGCCCCTGCAGAAATTTCGCTGGGCCGACTACGCCGTCAACCCCGGCGTGACGATCCATTACCGTGTGCACCTGGCCTATGGCAGCCCCGAGGCACCGCAGTTGGGCGAATCCCTGGAAGTCACCGTTACCAGCGACGACGGGCAACCGACCAACCAGCGCGTGATTTTCAACCGTGCCGTGGCCGCCAGCCAGGCGTTCCAGCGCAAGTTTCCCGAACTGGACGCGTTGATCGACGCCAACAAGCACCTGTCCATCGACGACTGGCCCGACGCCCCGCGTCGCTGGCTGGAAAACGGTTTGCTGGGGCGCTTGATCGGTTTCATCGACCGGGCGCTGGATGCCAGCTGGGCCTTGGACGTCGCTATCTATGAATACGAATTGCCAGTGATCGTCGACGCGGTGACCGCCGCTCACGCTCGCGGCGCCCGGGTGCGAGTGCTGTACCACGCCGAGCCGGGAGACGACACCACCGCGCGCAACGAAGCCAGTCTCGAGAGCATGCCGGCGGCCAACAAACGTGGGCGGGTCACCCACAACATTTTCCACAACAAGTTCATTGTGCTGAGCAAGGTGCAGGGCAGCGGTTCATTGCAACCCGAGGCCGTGCTGTGCGGCAGCACCAATTTCACCGCCAATGGCGTCTACCGCCAGGCCAATGTCGTGCATGTGCTGGACGATCCTCGGATCAGCAGCAGCTATCTCAAGGTGTTCGAGCAAATCTGGGCGACACCCCAAGATGTCGATGCCACTCGCCAGTGGTTGAACCTGAACAACGCCATGGCGCCCCAAGAGGCATTGTTCGCCGGGTTCTCGCCACGCACCGGGGAGGGCGACCTGGATCGTTTCGTCGACATCATCAAGGGGGCGCGAAAGGACCTGTTGTTCGTCACCGCCTTTGTATTGCCCGACCGCATCCTCGACGCCTTGCTCGGCGCGCCCAATGACGATGTGCTGCGCTATGGCCTGCAAAACACCCGGAGCCGCATCACCGGCTTCCATGCCGACCGCACCGCCGAGTTCGCCGCCACCGCGTTGCTCAACACCGGCCTGGAAGGCTGGCTGCGGGAAAATATGAAAGGCCAGAAGGGCAATCTGCTGGTGCACACCAAGGCCATCGTCACCGACTTCACCAGCGACACGCCGACCATCCTCAGCGGCAGCCACAACCTGAGCGCCGCGGCCAGCAGTGGCAACGACGAGAATTACCTGATCATCCAGGGCGACACCGACCTGGCCGACCGCTATGGCCTGGAACTGCTGCGTTTCTATGAGCATTACCGCTTTCGCTACTTTGCGAAAAAACTCGCCCTCAAGCAGGTCAAGCCGTTGGCGGTGAATGACAGCTGGAGCGATGACTATTACCGCGTGGGGGATTTGCGGATGTTGTCCAGGGTGAGGTTTTGCGGGCGTTAAGCAGTGGCAAGAGATGTTTTAGGGTGCTATTTTTAGCGCCATTAAGAGTACTCAAGGACTCGCGTCATGACACACATCGTGCTTTCTCAAGTGGTAGCCAGCATTTCCGAACTCAAGAAGAATCCGATGGGCACCGTTGCCGCTGGTGGGGGATTGTCCGTAGCGATCCTCAACCGCAACGAGCCGGCTTTTTATTGTGTCCCCGCTCGGGAATATGAAGCCATGATGGACCGGCTTGAAGACATGGAGTTGGTCGCTCTTTGCCGCGAGCGTGAAAATGATCCAACAATCAAGGTTTCTCTTGATGACCTATGAGTTGGAGTTTTCTGATAAAGCATGGAAGGAATGGCAAAAGCTTGGAGCAACGCTCAAGGAGCAATTCAAGAAAAAGCTTGAGGAGCGACTGGTAAATCCACACGTCCAGGCTGACCGACTGCACGGGTTGGGCAACGCTTATAAAATCAAGCTGCGCAATGCAGGCTATCGATTGGTTTACCGGGTAGTAGATGATTTGCTGGTCGTTACGGTGATCGCGGTAGGTAAGCGCGAGCGCGGCCAGGTATATGACGAGGCCGCCAGGCGCCAATAGGTGATGTTTGTCTTTCCAAGAACGCCGCAAAACCATTGTGGGAGCGGGCTTGCTCGCGATGGCGTCAGGTCAGTTGGCATCAACCTTGGCTGATCCACCGCTATCGCGAGCAAGCTCGCTCCCACAGGGTAATCATTCACACATTCCAGAATGGCTCCGTTTGGGGGCGCCGAGTACTCGGCGCAGCTCCGGTTTGGGGCCTTGTTACCCGTGCGTCGTGGCTAACGGTAGCAACAGTGTTTGCAGGCAGACGTTACCGTCCGCCCACCTCTTTTTCCCATCTCCCTGATTTCCCTCAATTTCTATTTTTCTCTCCCAGGGTCGTCGAGCCTGTGGCACACTTTCTGCTGTCTATTCCGTTGTTACATACCATGTTCCGGTATAGCGGAATAAACTCACTCTGGAGTGCTTGCCATGCAACGCCGACCTTCCTTGTTCAAAGCGTGTGTTTTTCTCTTCGTGGCCACGACGGCTGCCATGGGGGTCGCTCAGGCGGCCGACAGCAAGCTGGACAGCGTGCTGCAGCGGGGGAAATTGATCGTGGGCACGGGCAGTACCAATGCGCCGTGGCACTTCCAGGGAGCGGATGGCAAGTTGCAGGGCTTCGATATCGACATCGCGCGCATGGTCGCCAAGGGCCTGTTCAATGACCCGGAGAAAGTCGAGTTCGTGGTGCAGTCGTCCGATGCGCGGATTCCCAACCTGCTGACCGACAAGGTCGACATGAGCTGCCAGTTCATCACCGTTACCGCCAGTCGCGCCCAGCAAGTGGCATTCACCCTGCCGTACTACCGCGAAGGCGTGGGCCTGCTGCTGCCGGCCAACAGCAAGTACAAGGAAATCGAAGACCTCAACGCGGCGGATGACGACGTCACCGTGGCGGTGCTGCAGAACGTCTACGCCGAAGAACTGGTGCACCAGGCGTTGCCCAAGGCCAAGGTCGACCAGTACGACAGCGTCGACCTGATGTACCAGGCGGTGAACTCCGGCCGTGCCGATGCCGCCGCCACCGACCAGTCCTCGGTCAAATACCTGATGGTGCAGAACCCTGGGCGCTACCGCAGCCCGGCCTACGCCTGGAGCCCACAAACCTACGCCTGCGCGGTCAAGCGCGGCGACCAGGACTGGCTGAACTTCGTCAACACCACCTTGCATGAGGCTATGACCGGTGTGGAATTCCCCACCTACGCTGCGTCGTTCAAGCAGTGGTTCGGCGTCGAGCTGCCGTCGCCGGCGATCGGTTTCCCCGTTGAATTCAAATGACCCTGTGAGCCCGGGGCGCCCTTTGTGGGCGCACCGTCGAAGGTACTGCCGACCATGAATTATCAGTTGAACTTTGCCGCCGTCTGGCGCGATTTCGACACCTTGCTGGCGGGGCTCGGCCTGGGGCTTTCCCTGGCGCTGGTGTCGATCGCCATCGGTTGCGTGATCGGCCTGGCGATGGCGTTCGCGCTGCTCAGCAAGCATCGCGTGTTGCGGGTGCTGGCGTCGGTGTATGTCACGGTGATCCGCAATACGCCGATCCTGGTGCTGATCCTGTTGATCTACTTCGCCCTGCCAAGCCTGGGCATTCGCCTGGACAAGCTGCCGTCGTTCGTCATCACGCTCTCGCTGTACGCCGGGGCCTACCTGACCGAAGTGTTTCGCGGCGGGCTGTTGAGCATTCACAAGGGACAGCGTGAAGCGGGATTGGCCATCGGCCTGGGCGAGTGGCAGGTGAAGGCCTACGTCACCGTGCCGGTGATGCTGCGCAACGTATTGCCGGCCTTGTCGAACAACTTCATCTCGCTGTTCAAGGACACCTCCCTGGCGGCGGCGATTGCCGTGCCGGAGCTGACTTACTACGCCCGCAAGATCAACGTGGAGAGCTACCGGGTGATCGAAACCTGGCTGGTGACCACGGCCCTGTATGTCGCGGCCTGTTACCTCATTGCCATGCTGCTGCGGTATTTCGAGCAGCGCCTGGCGATCCGCCGTTAGGAGTCTGCCATGTACGAATCCCCCAGTTGGTTGCATGAGTTGTGGGTCGCCCGGGACACCCTGTGGGCCGGTTTCCTGACCAGCGTGCAGTGTTCGCTGTTGGCGATTGTGTTGGGCACCTTGATCGGTGTCGTCGCCGGGTTGGCGTTGACGTACGGCCGTGTCTGGATGCGTGCGCCGTTTCGTTTCTACGTCGACCTGATTCGCGGCACGCCAGTGTTCGTGCTGGTGCTGGCCTGCTTCTACATGGCCCCGGCCCTGGGCTGGCAGATCGGCGCGTTCCAGGCCGGCGTGCTGGGCTTGACGCTGTTCTGCGGCTCCCACGTGGCCGAGATCGTGCGCGGTGCCTTGCAGGCATTGCCCCGTGGACAGATGGAAGCGAGCCAGGCCATCGGCCTGACGTTCTACCAGGCGCTGGGTTACGTGCTGTTGCCCCAGGCGTTGCGGCAGATCTTGCCGACCTGGGTCAATTCCTCCACGGAGATCGTCAAGGCCTCGACCTTGCTGTCGGTGATCGGCGTCGCCGAGTTGCTGCTCAGCACCCAGCAGATCATCGCCCGGACCTTCATGACGTTGGAATTTTACCTGTTCGCCGGGTTTCTCTTTTTCATCATCAATTACGCCATTGAATTGCTCGGGCGGCACATTGAAAAGCGGGTGGCGTTGCCATGACTGACGTTTCGAAACTCTCCAGTACAAAGCTCTCAAACGCCCAACCGCTGCTGGACATTCGCGGCCTGCGCAAACAATACGGCCCGCTGGAAGTGCTCAAGGGCGTGGACCTGAGCATGCAGCGCGGCAATGTGGTCACGCTGATCGGCTCCAGCGGTTCGGGCAAGACCACATTGCTGCGTTGCGTGAACATGCTGGAAGAATTCCAGGGCGGCCGGATCGTGCTCGACGGCGAGTCCATCGGTTATGACGAGGTGGCTGGCAAGCGCGTGCGCCACCCCGAGAAAGTCATCGCCCGCCATCGGGCCATGACCGGCATGGCCTTCCAGCAGTTCAACCTGTTCCCGCATCTGAGCGCGTTGCAGAACGTCACCCTGGGCCTGCTCAAGGTGAAAAAACTGCACAAGGACGAAGCGGTGGCCCTGGCCGAAAAATGGCTGGAGCGGGTCGGTCTGTTGGAGCGGCGCGACCACTTTCCCGGCCAGTTGTCCGGCGGCCAGCAGCAACGCGTGGCGATTGCCCGGGCGATTGCGATGAACCCCAGCCTGATGCTGTTCGACGAAGTCACTTCGGCCCTGGATCCGGAGCTGGTCGGTGAGGTGCTGAACGTGATCAAGGGCTTGGCCGAAGACGGCATGACCATGCTGCTGGTGACTCACGAAATGCGCTTCGCCTTTGAGGTCTCCGACAAGATCGTGTTCATGAACCAGGGCCGCATCGAAGAACAAGGGCCACCCAAGGAACTGTTCGAGCGGCCGCAATCGCCGCGTCTGGCGGAATTCCTCAAGAACACGCGTTTTTAATCCATTCAGCTATCAATCAATTCAACAAGGAGATACCCATGAGCATTACGCGTTACGGCACCGGCAGCACCGCAGGCGGCGGCCAGCCACGGCCCTTCGCCCGCGCCGTGGAGGCTGATGGCTGGCTGCACGTGTCTGGCCAGGTGCCGGCGGTGAACGGCGAGATCATTGTCGGCGGAATCGTCGAGCAGACCCACCAGACCATGAAGAATCTGGTGGCCATTCTCGAAGAGGCCGGCTACGGCCTGGAAGATGTGGTGCGCTGCGGCGTATGGCTGGAGGACCCGCGGGACTTCTGGAGTTTCAACAAAGTGTTCGGCGAATACTTCAACCCGGAACACGCCCCGGCCAGGGCCTGCGTGCAGGCGAGCATGATGGTCGATTGCAAGGTCGAGATCGATTGCATTGCCTACAAGAAAAAAGGCTGAACACGATATTCTGGAAAATTCGCGTCTGTGGCGAGGGAGCTTGCTCCCGCTCGGCTGCGCAGCAGTCGCGAGAAACTGGACCTGCTGCGCAGGCCAGCGGGAGCAAGCTCCCTCGCCACAGTAAAGATACATGCGACTATGGGTGAAATTTCAGGAACCGAAAACATGACCGAAGACACCATCAAACGCCGGGCCCGGGGATTGGATCGGGCGTTCGATATCCTCGATTTTCTCAAGGAAATCGGCCAACCGCTGCGCCCGAACGATATTGCCAGCGGCATCGGCAGCCCCAAGTCCACGGTCTATGAACTGGTGGCGTCGCTGTTGGAGCGACGCATCCTCGAGCCGGTGGGCAAGGACGGTCACGTCTACCTGGGCCGCCAGTTGTATTTCCTCGGCCAGGCGCACTTGCGGCATTTCGACCTGAGCCGCGAGGCCGACCAGGCCTTGCAGGAGATCGTGCGCCAGACCCGGGAAACGGCGCAGATGTGCCTGCTCAACGGGCGCAAATACACCGTCGCGCTGATGAAAGAAGGCGAGCGGCATTTCCGCATCTCCTCGGACATCGGTGAAAACGCGCCGATCCCATGGACCGCGTCCGGGCGCCTGCTACTGGCGCATCTGAGCGACCAGCAGATCGTCGACCTGATCGACCCCGACGATTTCATCCTGCCGGACGGCGAGCGCCTGCCCCTGGAGCAATTTCTCAAGGAAATCCGCCAGGCCGGCCTCGATGGTTTTTTCTCTTTCGACAGCGTCGCCGATACCTTCACCCATTGCTTCGCCGCACCGGTCAAAGACCCCGGCGGCGTGGCCATCGCCACCCTGTGCATCGTCGCCCCACGGGCCGACGCCAAGAACAATTACGCCGACTACCGCCGGGTGCTGATCGAAAGCGCCAACAACCTGGCCCGTCGCATCAATGAATAGACAGCAACGGCACTAGCGGCCGTGCGCGAGGAGTTCGAACATGTCATCTGCCATCCTTAATGTCGGCGTCGAGAAGGGCGCTGCCACCGTCGGCGCCCACCTGCTGCGGGACGTCAGCCTGCCAGCGCTGGTGCTGCACCGCGCGGCCCTGGAGCACAATATCCGCTGGATGCAGGATTTCGTCACCCGCAGCGGTGCCGAACTGGCGCCCCACGGCAAGACCAGCATGACCCCCGCGTTGTTTCGCCGACAGTTGGAGGCCGGCGCCTGGGGCCTGACCCTCGCCACCGCCGTGCAGACCCGTGCCGCCTACGCCCACGGCGTGCGTCGAGTGTTGATGGCCAACCAATTGGTGGGCACGCCAAACATGGCGCTGATTGCCGATCTGCTCGCCGACCCGGCGTTCGAATTCCATTGCCTGGTGGATCATCCAGACAACGTCGCTGACCTGGGCGCTTACTTCGCTTCTCGCGGCGTGCGGCTCAATGTGATGATCGAGTACGGTGTGGTCGGTGGTCGGTGTGGCTGCCGGACCGAAGCCGAGGTGTTGGCCCTGGCCGAGGCGATCCGCAGTCAACCGGCGCTGGCGTTGATCGGTATCGAAGGCTACGAAGGGGTGATCCACGGCGACCACGCCATCAGCGGCATCCGCGCGTTCGCAGCCTCCTTGGTACGGCTGGCGGTGCAGTTACAGGACGGCGGTGCCTTTGCCATCGACAAACCAATCATCACCGCCTCGGGGTCGGCCTGGTACGACCTGATCGCCGAATCCTTCGAAGCCCAGAATGCCCACGGGCGGTTCCTCAGCGTGCTGCGACCCGGCAGCTACGTGGCCCATGACCATGGCATCTACAAAGAGGCCCAGTGCTGCGTGCTGGAGCGCCGCAGCGACCTGCACGAAGGCCTGCACCCGGCCCTGGAGGTCTGGGCCCATGTGCAATCGCTGCCGGAGCCGGGCTTCGCGGTGATCGCCCTGGGCAAGCGCGACGTCGCCTACGACGCCGGGTTACCGGTGCCGCTCAAGCGCTACACGCCCGGATCGGACGCGGTGGTGGGGGACGATGTCAGCGCTTGCAAGGTGACGGCGGTAATGGACCAGCATGCGTTCATGAGCGTGGCGTCGGGGGTTGAGCTGCGTGTGGGCGACATCATTTCGTTTGGGACTTCCCACCCGTGCCTGACGTTCGATAAGTGGCGAGTGGGATGCCTGGTGGATGAGCAACTGAGGGTGGTCGAGGCTATGGAGACTTGTTTCTGAGGCTTGAGACCGAGTCGCGCCCTTCGCGAGCAGGCTCGCTCCCACAGGGGACCTTTGGTGTCACAAATTTTGTGTTCACAACCCCCTAAGTGTGGGAGCGAGCCTGCTCGCGAAGACGGCCTGTAAAACACCGCTGAAATATCAGGAACATCCATGAGCAACCCCACACCCCGCATCGCCCTGATCGGCGAATGCATGATCGAACTGCAACAACGCGCCGACGGCAGCTTGCTGCAAAGCTTCGGCGGCGACACCCTGAACACCGCCGTGTACCTGTCCCGCGCCTTGGGCGACAGGGGGGCGGTGGATTACGTCACCGCCCTGGGCGACGACAGTTTCAGCGATGCCATGTGTGAGCGCTGGGCCGAAGAAAACATCGGGTTGCAAAGGGTTCAACGCTTGCCTGGACGCCTGCCGGGTCTGTATTGCATCCAGACCGATGCGGCGGGTGAGCGGCGATTCCTCTACTGGCGCAACGAAGCGGCGGTGCGCGAGTGTTTTACCACCCCGGCCGCCGCCCCGATCCTGGCCGCGTTGCCGGATTACGATGTGCTGTATTTCAGCGGCGTCACCCTGGCGGTGCTCGGGGAGCAGGGGCGGCGCAAACTCATTGAGGCCCTGATCGAGGCACGGCGCCGCGGCGCCCAGGTGGTGTTCGATAACAACTACCGACCACGGCTCTGGGCCTCGGTCGAGGCGGCGCGCCTGGCGTATCGCAGCGTACTGCCTTACGTGGAGCTGGCGCTGTTGACCGTGGATGACGAACAGGCGCTGTTCGGCCATGTCGATGACGAGGCGGTATTCGCTGCGTATGCGCAATTGGGCACGCCGGAAGTGGTGCTCAAGCGCGGTGCGGAGGCCTGTTTGATTCGTTGCGATGGGCAATCTTATGAAGTGCCTGCCGTGCGGGTAGAGCGTGTTGTCGACACCACGGCGGCGGGAGATTCCTTCAGCGCCGCCTACCTGGCGAACCGCTTGCTGGGCGGCAGCCCGGTGGAAGCGGCCGAGGCGGGGCATCGGTTGGCGAGCCGGGTGATCCAGGTGCCGGGGGCGTTGATTCCCAAGGACTGACATCTCCTTGGAATCAGGTTATGCCTTTGTGGCGAGGGAGCTTGCTCCCGCTCGGCTGCGCAGCAGTCGCAAAAACGGGCCTGCTGCGCAGGCCAGCGGGAGCAAGCTCCCTCGCCACAAAGGCCGGTTCGCAGCCCTGAATCACTTTAATCCCGGTAGAACACCTGCACCAGGTGATACCCGAACTTGCTCTTGATCGGCCCGTGCACCACCCGCAGTGGCTTCTTGAAAATCACCGCATCGATCACCCCGACCATCTGCCCCGGACGTACTTCGCCCAGGTCACCGCCGCGCTTGCCCGAGGGACAGGTGGAGTATTTCTTGGCCAGCACATCGAAAGCTTCGCCCTTGGCGATGCGTTGCTTGAGCTGTTCGGCTTCTTCGGCGGTTTTCACCAGGATATGGCGGGCTTGGGCTTTCATTGCAGCGGTGACCTGAAGGGTGCGACGGGGCGGCGATTATGCCTCAAGTCAGCCGCCATGGTTGATCATCGTCCGAATCTTGTTGGCCAACAGATCGAGGGTGAAGGGCTTGGCGACCATGTCCATGCCCTGTTCGAGGAACCCTTGGCGTTCGGCGGCTTTCTGCGCGTAGCCGGTCATGAACAGCACTTTTAGCCCCGGGCGGTGCTGGCGGGCGATTTCCGCCAGTTGCCGGCCATTCATGCCCGGCAGCCCGACGTCGGTCACCAACAGGTCGATGCGTTGCTCCGATTCCAGCAGGGGCAGTGCCATCATGGCGTCCTGGGCCTCGAGTGCGGTGTAGCCCAAGGTCTTCAACAGGTCGAGCACCAGCATGCGCACGGCGGGTTCGTCTTCCACCAGCAGTACGGTTTCCCCAGCGATGGCCGGTGGTGCCTCGACCGCCTCCGGCGTGGCGGGTTGTTGGGGCGGCGCAACGTGCAGGCGCGGCAGGTACAACTGCACTCGCGTGCCTTGGCCCGGCACGCTGTCCAGGTTGAGGTGGCCACCGGACTGTTGGGCAAACCCGTAGATCATCGACAAGCCCAGGCCGGTGCCCTGGCCGATGGGCTTGGTGGTGAAGAACGGGTCGAAGGCCTTGGCCAGCACGGCGGGGGTCATGCCGCTGCCGTTGTCGCTGACGGCGATCATCACGTAGTCGCCGGCCTTGACCGGCTCCAGGGTATTGATGTCCGTGCCGTCGAGATAGACATTGGCGGTTTCGACGATCAATTCGCCGCCCTCGGGCATCGCATCGCGGGCGTTGATCACCAGGTTGAGCAGGGCGTTTTCCAGCTGGCTGGCGTCGGTGCTGACCGGCCACAGCTCATTGGCCAGTTGCAGGCGCAGCACGATGTGATCGCCGGTGGTCCGGCTCAGCAGGTCTTCGAGCGAGCGCACCAGCTCGTTGGCGTCCAGCGGCTTGCGGTCCAGGGATTGGCGACGGGAAAACGCCAGCAACCGATGGGTCAGGGCCGCGGCGCGGTTGGCCGAGGACACCGCCGCTTCGGTGAAGCGGCCG
Source organism: Pseudomonas sp. SWRI179 (assembly GCF_014268705.1). NCBI lineage: Bacteria > Pseudomonadati > Pseudomonadota > Gammaproteobacteria > Pseudomonadales > Pseudomonadaceae > Pseudomonas > Pseudomonas sp. SWRI179. Next base: position 42,493 of record NZ_JABWRA010000009.1, read on the forward strand.
ATCTCGGCGGCACGGCCAGCGGCGATGTAGCGTTGCATCAGGTCGAGGCTGCCGAGAATGCCGGTCAGCATGTTGTTGAAGTCATGGGCAATGCCGCCAGTGAGCTGGCCCACGGCTTCCATTTTCTGCGCATGGCGCAAGGCTTCTTCGGCGCGCTCGCGTTCGAACATCTCGCTCTGCAGCCGGTGGTTGGCCTCGGCCAGTTGCTGGGTTCGAGCGATGACCCGTTCCTCCAGCGTTTCGTTGAGGTTGCGCAGGGCTTCCTCGGTTTTCCGACTCTCGGTTTCGTCGATCACAAAGATGTAGAAGCCGTTCACCGCACCGTCCGCGCCGTGGCGCGGCAGGTAGTTGATCAAGGAATGGCGCGGGCGACCGTCGCGATGATCCGACTGCACGGCAAAGCTGCACGGCTTGCCGGCCAGGGCGTCGGCAATCTGTTGGGCGCGGGCGGCATAGGCCTCATCGCCGAGCACTTCGCGGATGGTCTTGCCGTAGAGCTCCTGCGGAGTCATGCCGTACCAGTCCAGGTAGGCGCTGTTGTTCAGCCGGAAACGCTCCTCGCGGTCCACGTAGCTGATGAGGATCGGCATGGCGTTGATGATCAGTTGCAGCTCGGTCTGGCTCTGGCGCAAGGCCTGCTCGGTGCGCTTGCGTTCGGTCAGGTCCAGGGCCGCGCCCAGGAAACGCTTGGGCCGGCCGTGGCGGTCCTTGTAGCAGCGGCCGCGCACATACACCCAGCGCAACTCATTATCGGGCTGCAGCAGCCGGTACTCCTCGGCGTATTCGGTGCCGTGGGTGATGCAGTGCTTGATGCTGCGGGCAACCATCGCCCGGTCTTCGGGATGCACGCCTTCAAGATAGGCGCTGATGGGCAATTGTCGCGACAGGTCCGGATCGACGCCATGCAACAGGGCGAAATGCGCGTCGGCAATAAAGCGGTCCTCGCTGATGTCCCAATCCCAGGTGCCCAGCGCATCGGCGGCGGCCAGGGCCAGTTGCAGGCGCTCTTCGCTTTCGTGCTGGGCCTTGAGGCTGGCCTCGGAACGCCGCTCGAACTCCATGGCCAGGCGGCGTCGCTCGCTGGTCTCGATGGCGGTGACCAGAATGCCGGCGACACTGCCGCGTTCGTCACGCACCGGGCTGTAGGTCAGGTCCAGCCAGACATCGCAGAGACGGCCGGCGAAGGGCACGCGCCATCGCTGATCCCGGCAAGTGTGGGTCTGGCCTTGTAACACCCGCTGATAAATTCCTTCGGTCGTGCCTTTGAGTTCGGGCCAGGCTGCATGGGTTGGCTGGCCAAATGCCCGAGGGTGTTTGTCACCAGCCAGTCGGCCGAAGGCGTCGTTGTAGAGGTGGGACAGCTGCGCGCCCCACAGCAAGGCCATGGGCATAGGCGAATGGAGCACGATGTCCACGGCGGTGCGCAGGCTCTGCGGCCAGTCCCGGGCGGTGCCCAACGGGGTCTGGGCCCAGTCCACCTGGCTGACCAGGCGTTGTGTATCGCTGCCGGCGGGTGTCGCGTTCATCACGCACTCCCTGCCTGTCGTGTCTGTACCACGGCGTCTACTATCCTTTGAGGAAGGTAAGTGCGAGTGGGGCTGAAAGATTTCATGTTCGGCTCAGCTTGTTTCATTGATGTCTCGCGGAAGTTTCAGTCCATGGAAATCGATCCGTTGTTGCGAATCCTGGCGAGCCAGAATGGTTCCGACCTTTACATGTCCACGGGTGCGCCGCCATGCGCGCGTTTCGAAGGGGTGCTCAAGCCCTTGGCTAACGAGGCCTTCAAGGTCGGCGACATTGCCCGTCTCGCCGAGTCTTTGATGGACGCCGAACAGCGCCTTGAGTTCGATCGGGAACTGGAAATGAACCTGGCGATCTCCCTGGCGGGCGTCGGGCGGTTCCGGGTCAATATCTTCAAGCAGCGCAACGACGTGTCCATGGTGATCCGCAACGTCAAGCTGGATATCCCGCGCTTCGAAGACCTGAAACTGCCCCGGGTGTTGTTGGACACCATCATGCAGAAACAGGGCTTGATGCTGTTCGTCGGTGCGACAGGCTCGGGCAAGTCGACCTCCCTCGCGGCGCTGATCGATTACCGCAATCGCAACAGCAGCGGTCACATCATCACCATCGAGGATCCGGTGGAGTACATCCATCGGCACAAGAAATCCATCATCAACCAACGGGAAGTCGGTGTCGACACCCGCAGTTTTCATGCCGCCCTGAAGAACACGTTGCGCCAGGCACCGGATGTTGTGCTGATCGGCGAGATCCGCGATCGGGAAACCATGGAGCATGCCCTGGCTTTCGCCGACACCGGGCACCTGGTGATTTCCACCTTGCATGCCCATAACGCCAACCAGGCCTTGGACCGGGTGATCAATTTCTTCCCGGAAGAACGCCGGCCGCAGTTGCTGCATGATCTGGGCAACAACCTCAAGGCTTTTGTTTCCCAGCGTCTGGTGCGCACCCGCACCGGCCAGCGGCGGGCGGCGGTGGAGGTGATGCTGGGTTCACCGACGGTGGCCGACCTGATCCGGCGCAACGAACTTGGTGAGCTCAAGGGGATCATGGAGAAGTCAGAGGAACTGGGCATGCAGACTTTTGACCAGGCGCTGTTCAACCTGGTAGTCGAAGGGGCCATCGATGAGGAAGAAGCGCTGAAAAATGCCGACTCGGCGAACAACCTGCGATTGCGTTTGAAGCTGCACAGCGAGTCGGGCGCGGCTGCGCCACCGGCCGATCCGTCGGCGGGTGAGTGGGGGTTGATGGATTGATCAGGTGATTGTGCACCGCGGGCAATCTCGCTTTTCTGATGCTCAGAGACTGACTATTCCAGGCAAACACTCACCTTGTGGCGAGGGAGCTTGCTCCCGCTCGGCGGCGCAGCCGTCGTAAAACGGCTTGCGCGGTCTATTGGAGTGATCGAGGCGACCCAATGGGGGCCGCTTCGCAGCCCAGCGGGAGCAAGCTCCCTCGCCACAGTGGCCCGCGTTTCACCGGAGATCCATTGTGGGAGCGAGCTTGCTCGCGATGAGGCCCTGACGGTCAGCTCGCCAGCTCAGGCCGACCGCGAAACTGCTCCAGCGCCCCGGGATTGGCCAAGGCATCGGTGTTCTTTACCGCCTCCCCATGCACCACGTTGCGCACCGCCAACTCCACTACCTTGCCGCTGATGGTCCGCGGAATATCAGTGACGGCGAGGATCTTCGCCGGCACATGCCGTGGTGTGGTGTTGGCCCGGATGACCTGGCGAATCCGTTGTTCCAAGGCCTCATCCAGCATCACGCCATCACGCAGGCGCACGAACAGGACCACCCGGACATCACCCTGCCATTGTTGGCCGATGGCGACGCTGTCCAGCACCTGCTCGACCTTTTCCACCTGCCGGTAGATTTCCGCCGTGCCGATGCGCACACCGCCCGGGTTGAGCACGGCGTCGGAGCGTCCATGGATCAACAGGCCGCCGTGGGGCAGTTCCTCGGCGTAGTCACCTTGGGCCCATACCCCGGGGAACTGGGCGAAGTAGGACGCGCGAAGTTTTTCCTGCCGAGGGTCGTTCCACAAACCAATGGGCATCGCCGGGAAATGCCGGGTGCACACCAACTCACCTTTTTCACCGATGACCGGCGTGCCGGCCTCGTTCCAGACCTGCACGGCCATGCCCAGGCTCTTGCCCTGCATCTCGCCCCGGCGGACCGCTGACAGCGGGTTGCCGTTGACGAAGCACGACACAATGTCGGTGCCGCCGGACATCGAGGCCAGGCAGATGTCGGGCTTGAGGTCCCGGTACACGTAGTCGTAGCTATGGGGCGCCAGTGCCGAGCCGGTGGACAGGAGGGTTTTCAGGCTGTCCAAGCGGTGCGTCTGCCGTGGCTTGAGGCCCTCGCTTTCCAGGGTCGCGAGGAATTTGGGGCTGGTGCCGAACACGCTGATGCGCTGCTGATCGATCAGGTCCAGCAAGCGCGCGGGGCCGGGGTGGAACGGCGAACCATCGTAGAGCACCACTGCGCTGCCCACGGCGAGGGCCGACACCAGCCAGTTCCACATCATCCAGCCGCAGGTCGTGTAGTAGAACAGCCGATCCTCGGGGCCGAGGCCGACGTGCAGGCCATGTTCCTTGACGTGTTGCAGCAGCACGCCGCCGGTGCCATGGACGATGCACTTCGGCACGCCGGTGGTGCCGCTGGAATACAGGATGTACAGCGGGTGGTCGAACGGGACGCTGACGAACTCCGGTTCGCCGCCGCTTTGGTAAAAGTCGTTCCACAACGCGACGGCAGCCGAGGTCTTGAAGTCTTCGACGCGGGCGTCAGGCTGGGCATAAGGCAACACGATCAATTGCTGCAATGATGGCAATCGTTCAAGGATCTCGTTGATCTTGGGCCGTTGGTCGATGGTTTTCCCGGCATAGCGATAACCCGCGCACGTGATCAACACCTTGGGCTCGATCTGGCCGAAGCGGTCGATGACGCCCTGGGTGCCAAAATCCGGCGATGAGCACGACCAGATGGCGCCCAGGCTGGTGCTGGCGAGCATTCCCACCAACGTCTGCCAAGTGTTGGGCATGCAGGCGGCGACCCTGTCGCCCCGGGTCACGCCGGCCGCTTGCAGGCTTTTTTGCAGGCCGGCGACCTGGGCGGCGAGTTCGGCCCAGGTCAGGTATTCCTCGTCGCCGTTTTCGGCCAGCGCTACCACGGCGAGGGCGTCATCGCGGCGGCGCAGCAGGTGTTCGGCGAAGTTCAGCGTGGCGCCCGGGAACCACTGGGCGCTGGGCATTTGCACGCCCTCCACCAGTACCGCGTCGGGGGCTTGGTGAAAGCGAATCTCGAAGAAATCGACGATGGCCTGCCAGAAGGCCTCGCGCTGGTCGATGCTCCAGGCGTGCAGGGCAGGGTAGTCGTTCAGTTGCAACTGATGCCGCGCGTTGGCGAACCGGCGAAAGGCGTCCATGCGTGACTGGGCGATGCGTTCGGGGCTGGGTTGCCAGAGGATGTCGGACATGGGGTGCCTCTTGTTTTTTCGGGCTTATAAGCATTGCAGCACAAGGCGCACTTTGTGGCGAGGGAGCAAGCGGTGAAACGGTGCTTCCTGTAGCCAGGTTGCTTCTGTGGCGAGGGAGCTTGCTCCCGCTGGGCTGCGAAGCAGACCCAATAAGCGGCCGCTGCGCAGCCGAGCGGGAGCAAGCTCCCTCGCCACAAAGAGCGCTTTCACCACACAAGGTTGCGTATCTATTGCGCCAACCACCCACCATCGATATTCCACGCCGCGCCCCGCACCTGGCTGCCGGCTTCACTGCACAGGAACAACACCAGTTCCCCCAGTTGCGGCGGGGTGACGAATTCCAGGGACGGCTGTTTCTCGGCCAGCAGGTCATGCTGTGCCTGTTGCGGGTCGACGCCCGTGGCAATGCGATCATCGATCTGTTTTTGCACCAGCGGCGTCAGCACCCAGCCCGGGCAAATGGCGTTGCAGGTCACGTTGCTGGTGGCGGTTTCCAGGCCGACCACCTTGGTCAGGCCGATCACCCCGTGCTTGGCCGCGACATACGCCGCCTTGCCCACCGAACCGACCTGGCCATGTACCGAAGCGATATTGACGATCCGTCCCCAGCCCTTGGCCCGCATGCCCGGCAGGCTCAGGCGGGTGGCGTGGAACACCGAGGACAGGTTGATGGCGATGATCGAATCCCAGCGCTCCACGGGGAAATCCTCCACGGCGGCCACGTGCTGGATCCCGGCGTTGTTCACCAGGATGTCGACGCCACCGAACTCACGCTCGGCGTAGGCGAGCATGTCGGCGATCTGTGCCGGGTCGCTGACGTCGGCCGGGTGATGGCCGACCTTGCCGCCGAACTGTTTCACCTCGGCGATCACCGTCGAGGCATCGCCGAAGCCGTTGAGGATCAGGTTGGCGCCGGCCTTGGCCAGGCTCAGGGCGATGCCCTGGCCGATGCCGCTGGTGGAGCCGGTGACCAGGGCGGTCTTGCCCGAAAGAGGGGTTGTCATGGGGAACCTCACACAATGCCAGTGGCGTAGAACACACCGATCACGAAGAACACCGCGAGGGTCTTGATCAGCGTAATGCAGAAAATGTCTTTATAGGCTTCGCGATGGGTCAGCCCGGTCACTGCCAGCAGGGTTATCACCGCGCCGTTGTGGGGCAGGGTGTCCATGCCGCCGCTGGCCATGGCGGCCACCCGGTGCAGCACTTCCAGAGGGATGTTGGCGGCGTGGGCGGCGCTGATGAAGGTCTCGGACATCGCCGCCAAGGCGATGCTCATGCCGCCCGAGGCGGAGCCGGTGATGCCCGCCAGCAGCGTGACGGTCACCGCTTCGTTGACCAATGGGTTGGGAATGCTCTTGAGCCAGTCGGCCAGTACCAGGAAGCCGGGCAAGGACGCGATGACGGCGCCGAAGCCGTATTCCGACGCGGTGTTCATCGCCGCCAGCAACGCACCGCCCACCGCGCTCTTGCTGCCTTCGGCCAGTTTGCTGCGAATGGCCCGGAAGCCGAACAGCAGGACCATGATAATGCCCACCAGCAACGCCGCCTGCACCGCCCAGATCGCGGTGAGCTTGGCGATGTCGCTGGTCACCGGGGCGCTCATGCCCGGCAGCGCCAGGCTGTGGGTCTTGCCATACCATTGGGGAATCCACTGGGTGAACAGCAGGTTCATGACCCCCACCGCCAGCAGCGGTGAAACGGCAATCCACGGGTTCGGCAGCTGGATGTCTTCGGCGGTTTCCGGCTCGTTGCGCAGCTCGGTGCCGTAGCCTTCGCCCTCGCGTTGGGCCTTGTTGCGTTGGCGTTGCAAGAACAGCATGCCAAGGCTGAACACGAAGATCGTACCGATCACCCCCAGCCACGGTGCGGCCCAGGCGGTGGTGTTGAAGAACGTGCTGGGGATGATGTTCTGGATCTGCGGCGTGCCGGGCAGGGCGTCCATGGTGAACGAGAACGCGCCGAGGGCGATGGTGGCCGGGATGAGCCGCTTGGGAATGTTGCTCTGGCGGAACATCTCGGCGGCGAACGGGTACACCGCGAACACCACGACGAACAGCGACACGCCGCCGTAGGTCAGCACGGCGCAGACCAGCACGATCACCAGCATGGCTTGGCGCGTCCCCAGCAAGCGAATCGCCGCGGCGACGATGGAACGGGAGAACCCCGACAACTCAATCAGCTTGCCGAATACCGCACCGAGCAGGAACACCGGGAAGTAGAGCTTGATGAAGCCGACCATTTTCTCCATGAACACCCCGGTGAAGGCAGGGGCGACGGCGGACGGGTCGGTGAGCAGGACGGCACCGAGGGCGGCGATGGGGGCGAAGAGGATAACGCTGTAGCCACGGTAGGCGGCGACCATCAGCAGCGTGAGAGCTGCCAAGGCAATGATCACACTCATGGTGTGTCTCCTGGATTGTTATTGTTGTGGTGAAGCGGTGGCGGGGCTATAGCGAGTTTTGTGCCAGATGCGTAACCGGCTGAAATATAAGGAAATTGTTTGATTTTGTGGAGGTGGTCTGGAGATTTAGTCTCTGTTTTGAGATTTTCGGAGCTGTGCGGGCCTCATCGCGAGCAGGCTCGCTCCCACAGTTGACCGCGTTGAACAGGAGAAACGCTGTCCCCATGTGGGAGCGAGCCTGCTCGCGATGAGCGCGAAGCGCTCCAAAACAGGAGTCTAAATATAGAGATATGAGTCTCTTTATTGAGACTCGGCAATCCCCAACGCCACCATCTTCTTGTACAGCGTCGACCTTCCCAGCCCCAACCGCTCGGCCGCTTCGACCACCTTGCCCCCGCATTGCGCGAGGGTGGTTTCGATCAATTGCCGGTCGAAGCGCGCCCGGGCCTGACTGAAGGTTTCATGGGGCAGGGGTTCAATGCTCACGTCCGCTGGCCGCGCCACCGGCGTGAAAGTTCCGATGGCCGCGCGGATGTCCGTTGCCGTGAGTACCAGGTCATCGCTGAGCAGTGCGGCCCGTTCCAGCACATTGCGCAGCTCGCGGATGTTGCCCGGCCAGGCGTGTTGCCGCAGCAGGTCGAGGGCGGCGGGGTTCAGTTCGTGCTGGCTGCGCAGCTCTTCCAGGATCGCTTCGCTCAAGGCCGGCAAGTCATCCAGGCGCTCGCGCAGCGGCGGCACCTGGATCGGCAGCACGTTGAGGCGGTAATACAGGTCGGCGCGAAACTCTCCACGCTTGATCGCCGCTTCCAGGTCCATAGAGGTGGCGGCGATCACCCGCACGTCGCTTTGCAGCACCTCGTTGGAGCCCACCGGCTCGTATTCCTTTTCCTGGAGCACCCGCAGCAGTTTGCTTTGCAGCGGCAACGGCATGTCGCCGATTTCGTCGAGGAACAGCGTGCCGCCTTGGGCAATCTGCAGCTTGCCGGCGCGGCCCTTGCGGTCGGCCCCGGTAAAGGCCCCCGGCGCGGTGCCGAAGAACTCGGCTTCCAGCAGCGATTCAGGAATCGCTGCACTGTTGATGCTGACGAACGGCTTGTGTGCCCGCGGCGAAGCGCTGTGGATGGCCTGGGCCAGCAGCTCTTTGCCGGTGCCGGTTTCGCCGAGCAGCAGCACCGGCGAATCGGCGCTGGCGCTGCGCCGGGCACGACGCTTGACCTCAAGGCCGGCGCTGCTGGTGCCAATGAAATGGGCAAAGTTGTACTTGGTTTGCCGCGCCCGCAGCAGCGAACGGGTGGAGGCCAGCTCTTCTTGCATGCTCAGGTAACGCTTGAGCATCGGCGACAGGCTGCGCAATTCATCGAACAAGGCAAAACCGATGGCGCCGATCACCGCACCCGCGCTGTCGTGGATCGGCAGGCGCATCACCACCAGCGGCTCCTTGGGGGTGTCCTGCATGTCCAGCAGGATCGGCCGCCCGGTGCGCACCACTTCCCGCAACAGGCTGCTGGGGATCACGCTCTCACACGCCCGGCCAATCGCTTCCTGCGCCGAGTTCAGGCCGAAACGACGGGCGTAGCGCTCGTTCATCCAGACGATATTCGCGTCACGGTCGACAATCACCGTGCCTTCGCTGGACTGCTCGATGATCTCGAACAACGAACGGATCGCCAGCGTGCGCACGCGCTTGTAATCCTTGAGGCTTTCGGTGGGGTTCATGCTAGTTCCAGAATGTGTGGGTTCTGTTCGGGCCTCTTCGCGAGCAGGCTCGCTCCCACATTGGATCTTCGGTGTGCTGAAGATCCAATGTGGGAGCGAGCCTGCTCGCGAAGGCCGCGACGCGGTCCAACGGCATGACGCCGATTATGCCCACCCCGGATGCGCCGCCGCCAACAACTCCTTGGTATAGGGATGCTGGGGCGAGTCGAACACGTCATGGCTGGCGCCTTGCTCGACCACCTTGCCATCCTTGATCACGATCATGTCGTGGGCCAGGGCGCGGACCACCGCCAGGTCATGGCTGATGAACAGGTAGGTCAGGCCGTGCTTTTCCTGGAGCTGGCGCAGCAGGGCGACCACTTGTTTCTGCACGGTGCGGTCCAGGGCCGAGGTCGGTTCGTCCAGCAGGATCAGGGCCGGCTTGAGCACCAGGGCCCGGGCGATGGCGATGCGTTGGCGCTGGCCACCGGAAAACTCATGGGGGTAGCGGTGGCGGCTCTGTGGGTCGAGTCCGACTTCCTTGAGGGCCTGGATCACCTGCGCCTCACACGCCTCGGCGCTGGACGGGCTGTGGACTTCGAGGCCTTCGCTGATGATCTGTTGCACCGACATGCGCGGGCTGAGGCTGCCGAACGGGTCCTGGAACACCACCTGCATCTTTTTGCGCCACGGCCGCAGGGCCTTGTGGGATAACTGTTCAAGGGCATGGCCCTGAAAGTGGATGCTGCCTTCGGATTCGATCAGCCGCAGGATCGCCTGGCCCAGGGTGGACTTGCCGGAACCGGATTCGCCGACGATGCCCAGGGTCTTGCCGCGCTGGATGCTCAGGCTGATGCCGTCCACGGCGCGCAAGTATTCCTTGCGTCGGAACAGCCCACCGCCCAAGGCAAAACTCACCCGCAGGTCCCGCACCTGCAACACGTCTTCGCGTTCGTCCCGGGGCAGGGCCTCGCCTTCCGGTTCGGCGTGCAGCAGCTCGCAGCTGTAGGGATGTTTCGGTGCGCTGAACAGGGTTTCGCAGGGTGCCTGCTCGACGATTTCCCCGGCCTTCATCACGCACACCCGCTGGGCGATGCTGCGCACCAGGTTGAGGTCGTGGCTGATCAGCAGCAAGGACATGCCGAGCCGTTGCTGCAAGGACTTGAGCAGCAGCAGGATCTTGCGCTGCACGGTCACGTCCAGCGCCGTGGTCGGTTCGTCGGCAATCAACAGCTCCGGCTCGCAGGCCAGGGCCATGGCGATCATCACCCGTTGCCGCTGGCCGCCGGACAGTTGATGAGGGTAGGCCTTGAGCCGCTCGGCGGGTTTCTGGATGCCCACCAGGGCCAGCAGTTCGAGGATGCGCTGGCGCGCCGCCTTGCCGCCCAGGCCCCGGTGCAGCATCAGGGTTTCACCGATCTGCTTTTCGACGCTGTGCAGTGGGTTCAGCGAGGTCATCGGTTCCTGGAAGATCATGGCGATGCGGTTGCCGCGCAACTCCCGCAGGGTCTTGGCCTCGGCCCCCAGCAGTTCCTGGCCACGGTAGCGAATGCTGCCGGTGGTGCGAGTGCCGGTCTCGGGCAGCAATTGCAGAATCGAATGGGCCGTCACCGACTTGCCGGAGCCTGATTCGCCCACCAGGGCCAGGCATTCGCCGGGGCGGATGCCCAGGCACAGGTTGCGCACCACCGTCTGGTCGTTGAAGGCCACGCTCAGGTCGCGGATTTCGATCAGGTTGTCGCTCATCTCAAGGTTCCGCTTCATGGCTGTTTCAAGATCGTGGATCAAAGGCGTCGCGCAACGCCTCGCCGATAAATACCAGCAGGGAAAGAATCAGCGCCAGGGTGAAAAATGCCGTCAACCCCAGCCACGGCGCTTGCAGGTTCTGCTTGCCCTGGGCGATCAACTCGCCCAGCGATGCGCTGCCGGCTGGCATGCCGAAGCCGAGGAAATCCAGGGCGGTGAGGGTGGAGATCGCCCCGGTGAGGATAAAGGGCAGGTAGCTCAGGGTGGCGTTCATCGCATTGGGCAGGATATGCCGCACGATCACCTTGCGGTCGGACAGGCCCAGGGCCCTGGCGGCCTTGACGTACTCAAGGTTGCGCCCACGCAGGAACTCGGCGCGGACCACGTCCACCAGCGCCAGCCAGGAAAACAGCGCCATGATTCCCAACAGCCACCAGAAATTCGGCTCGACGAAGCCGGACAGGATGATCAACAAGTAGAGCACCGGCAGCCCGGACCAGACTTCCAGCAAGCGCTGTCCGAGCAGATCCACCCAGCCGCCGTAATAGCCCTGCAACGCACCGGCGGCGATGCCGATCAACGCGCTGATGGTGGTCAGGGCCAGGGCGAACAGGATCGACACCCGCGCGCCGAAGATCACCCGGGCCAGCACGTCCCGGGACTGGTCATCGGTGCCCAGCCAGTTCACCGCCGAGGGCGGGCTCGGAGCCGGCTGGTTGAGGTCGTAATTGGGCGTGTCGTCGCTGAACGGGATCGGTGGAAACCACAGCCAGCCGCCGTTCTTGTGGATCAGGTTCTGCACATAGCTGCTGCGGTAGTCGGCCTGGAACGGCAGCTGCCCACCAAACTCCTGTTCGGTATGGCGCTTGAACACCGGGAAATACAGCGAGCCCTGGTAGCTGACCACCAGCGGTTTGTCATTGGCGATCAACTCGCCGCCCAGGCTCAGGATGAACAGGCCGATGAACAGCCACAATGACCACCAGCCCCGGCGGTTTTTCTTGAAACGTTCGAAACGTCGGCGGCCCAAGGGGGAAAGCTTGAACATCAGGCGTTCCTCGCGGCGAAGTCGATGCGCGGATCCACCAAGGTGTAGCAGAGGTCGCCGATGAGTTTGATCAGCAGGCCGAACAGCGTAAAGATGAACAGCGAGCCGAACACCACCGGATAATCCCGCGACACGGCGGCCTCGTAGCTCATGCGTCCCAGGCCGTCGAGGGAAAAGATCACTTCGATCAGCAAGGAACCGGCGAAGAACACGCTGATAAAGGCTTGGGGAATGCCCGAGACTACCAACAGCATCGCATTGCGAAACACGTGGCCGTACAGCACCCGGCGTTCGCTCATGCCCTTGGCTCGCGCGGTGACCACGTACTGGCGGGTGATTTCATTGAGGAACGAGTTCTTGGTCAGGATCGTCAGCGTGGCGAAGCCGCCGATCACCAGGGAGGTGACCGGCAGCACCAGGTGCCAGAAGTAATCGGCGATCTTGCCCAGCGTCGACAGCGACTCGAAGTTGTCCGACACCAGCCCGCGCACCGGAAACCAGTTCAATGAGGTGCCGCCGGCAAACATCACGATCAGGAACATCGCGAAAAGAAACGCCGGCATGGCGTAGCCGATGATGATCGCCGTGCTGCTCCACACATCGAATGCCGAGCCGTGGCGCACGGCCTTGCGAATGCCCAGGGGGATCGACACCAGGTAGGTGATCAAGGTCGCCCAGAGCCCAAGGGAGATGGTCACCGGCATTTTTTCCAGGATCAGGTCGGTGACCGTGGCGCCGCGGAAGAAGCTCTTGCCGAAGTCGAGGCGGGCGTAGCTGCCGAGCATCAGCCACAGGCGCTCATGGGCCGGCTTATCGAAGCCGTATTGTTTTTCGATGTCCTTGATCAACTGCGGGTCGAGGCCGCGACTGGCTCGGGAGCTGCCGGTCATCTCACCGCCCGAGCTGCCGACGCTGCCGCCGCCGATGCCTTGCAGGTGGGCGATGGCCTGTTCCACCGGGCCGCCGGGCGCGGCCTGCACGATGACGAAGTTCACCAGCAGGATGATCACCAGGGTGGGAATGATCAGCAGCATGCGCCGCGCGATATAAGCCCACATCAATGCGGCCCTCCGGGTGTGCCGCGCCTGAGGCGTTCGGCGCGCATCTGCTCGTTGGTCAGCGGTGTGGTGCTCACTTCCCACCAGCTTTCGATGGCTTCGTCATTGCTGGCCTGGACCTTTGGCATGCCGAAGCGGTTCCACCACACGGTGGAGCTGCCCGGCGGGTAATAGTTGGGGATCCAGTAGTAATTCCATTGCAACACCCGGTCCAGGGCGTGGGCATGGTGCAGCATGTCGGCTTTGGTCGTGGCCTTGACCAGGCCGTCGATCAGGGCATCCACCGCCGGGTTCTGCAGGGCCATGTAGTTGTTGGCCCCCGGGTCGTTGGCCGCCGCCGAGCCAAAGTAGTTGTAGAGTTCCAGACCCGGCGAGGTGCTGACCGGGTAGCCGGTGATGATCATGTCGTAGTCACGGCTCATCAGGCGATTGACGTATTGGGACGCGTCGATGCGCCGGATGCTCATGTCGATGCCAATCTGCGCCAGGGTTCGTTTATAGGGCAGCAACAGACGATCCAGACCGTTCTGGCTGTTCAGGAACGTGAAGCTCAGCGGTTTACCCTCGGCGTTCACCAGGCGGTCGCCCTCGGGTTTCCAGCCGGCCTGTTCCAACAAGGCCAGGGCTTGCAGTTGTTTGTCGCGGATCACGCCGCTGCCATCGGTTTTCGGGGCCTGGAAGACCTGGGTGAAGACTTCGTCGGGAATCTGCCCGCGCAACGGCTCGAGAATCGCCAGCTCGCCGGCGTCCGGCAGTTTGCGGGCGGCGAGGTCGGTGTTGGAGAAAAAACTCTGCTGACGCACATAAAGGTTGCGCATCATCTGGCGGTTGCTCCATTCGAAATCCCAGAGCATCGCCAAGGCTTGGCGCACGCGGCGATCCTGGAATTGCGGTTTTTGCAGGTTGAAGACAAAACCCTGGGCGGTCTGGGGCGCCTCTTTGGCCAGGTGGGCCTTTTGCAGGCGCCCGTCCTGCAGGGCCGGGCCGTCATAGCCGATGGAATAGCCGGTGGCGGAAAATTCGCGGTTGTAGTCATAGGCGCCGCCGCGCAGCACCTGGCGGGCGACGTCGGTGTCGCCGAAATATTCGATGCTGAAATGGTCGAAATTGTAGAGCCCGCGACTGACCGGCAAGTCCTTGCCCCACCAATCGGCGTTGCGTTCGAAGGTAATGCTGCGCCCGGAATCGACCTTGCTCACCCGGTACGGGCCACTGCCCAGTGGGGCCTCGTAGCCGCCGCCGTTGGCGAAATCGCGGGTCTTCCACCAGTGTTCGGGAAAGACCGGCAGGGTGGCGACGTCCAGGGGCAGCGTGCGGCTTTCGTTGTTCTTGAAGTTGAAGCGCACGGTGCGCGCGTCCTCGACCACGACGTCCTTGACCGCCGCGAACTGGGTGCGATAGCGCAGGCTGCCTTGGGTCATCAGCAGCTCGAAGCTATAGCGCACATCCTCGGCTGTGATGGGCTTGCCATCGGCGAAGCGGGCCTTGGGGTTCAGGTAGAAGCGCAGGGACAGGCCATCGTCGGCACGCTCCATCTTCTGCGCCACCAGGCCATAAACGGTATAGGGCTCGTCCAGCGAGCGCTGGGCCAGTGGTGAATACAGCATCCCGTCGATCTGGCTGACGCCGATGCCTTTGTCGATGTAGGGCAGGATGTGGTCGAAGTGGCCGATCTCGATGGCCGAGCGGCGCATGGTCCCACCTTTGGGGGCCTGGGGATTGGCGTAGGCGAAGTGGCCGAAGCCTTCGGCATATTTGGCGGGTTCGCCATAGACGGTCAGGGCATGTTGCGGTGCTGCATCGACGCCTGGGGCGCCTGTGAGCAGGACTGCGGCAGTCAATAGCAGTGAAGAAAACGCCAGTCGCATTGTCAGCCTTAAAGCCGGGTGAACGTTGACATGATTTGTACGCGAGCAGCGGCTGAATCGCCAGCCCTTGTGGCGAGGGAGCTTGCTCCCGCTCGGGTGCGCAGCAGCCGCCAATGGTTGGGCCCGCTTCGCAGTCCAGCGGGAGCAAGCTCCCTCGCCACAATGAATCACATCACCCTTGAGTGAAGGGGCTCTGTACCGGAATCAATCCTGGCGGCTGGTGACTTCCAGCAAGTGGTAGCCGAACTGGGTCTTGACCGGGCCCTGGACCGTATTGATCGGCGCGCTGAACACCACGGTGTCGAATTCCTTGACCATCTGGCCCGGGCCGAACGAACCCAGGTCGCCGCCCTGACGGCTGGATGGGCAGGAAGAGTTGGCCTTGGCGATTTCGGCGAAATCGGCGCCGGCTTCGATCTGGGCCTTGAGTTCGTTGCACTTGTCTTCGCTGGAAACCAGGATGTGGCGGGCAGTGGCTTTGGCCATGGGGCAAAATTCCTTTCAATGTATTTAAAGGTGTTGAGCCTACCGGATTCATCGACGGGGTGTTGTCAAAATTGCGTCAAAACCTTGGGCCCGGCGATCAAAGGCCGGCTTTGCGCAGGCGCTCGGCGTGGCTCAGGTAAAGCTCTGCGGGGTCTGTTCCCGAGCATGCCTTGCCGCTTCCAGGGTTGATGGCCTCCATGTGGTCCATGGGGTAGTCGGAGCGAATGACCCTGCCCAAGTGCGAACTGAAACGCCCGACCAGGCCGTCGTTCTGCCCGGCTTCGGTGATGAAGTATTCGGAAAAGGCGCGGCAGAAAGCCTGCAAAGGCGCCTGTTCTGTACCCATCGGTTCTTGCAACGTGCCGCTCCATGAGTAGTAGCGCACGCCATTGACCCGCTCCGGTCCGTTCCCGCCCCAGTGCTTCGGCAGGCCCTGGGGGTATTTGTCATTGAAGGCACCAACGCCCTCTGTGGTCATAGCCGCCAGCGCGGCGACGGCGGCCGGCGATAGCTGCGCCTGGCCGTCCAGCAACGAGATGAAGTCAGCGAACAGCGTGGCGACACCCCGTGCCACATGCCCAGGCAGTCGTCCGGGGGTAAGGGCCTTGCGCAGGAAGTCGGCCAGTTCGGAGCCATGGTTGGGGCCGCTGACCGAGGTGACTGAGGCCACTTTGTCAGGTGCCAGCGCGGCGGCATACCGGGCGGCCAGCGCGCCCTGGCTGTGGCCGATCAGGTTGACCCGAGTAGTACCGGTGCCGGCCAGGACCCGATCGATCTGCGCCAGCAATTGTTCGCCTCTGCCCTCGTTGGAGTGGGTGGCCGACAAGTACGGGATGAACACCCGGGCACCGCCTGCGCGTAGGGCCTGTTTGATGCCATGGAAAAGTTCGAAGCCGCCGATCTTGTCAAACCCGAACAACCCATGGACCAGCAGGATGGGAAATTGAGTGGTTGCATTCCGTTGCATGTTCGTACCTTTTTCGAAGAGGTTCACCTTGAATTTGCGACTTCACTCTAATGCAGGCTCATCCTGTGTGGTGTAGGAAGGAACCGCCCTGATCCAGGGAAATCGGAATAAAAAAAGTGGGAATAGTGGGAGGTAACCCGGTGGCGCTCAAAGGTGTAGGAGACCTCCGATAACCATTGTCGTTTGCAGCTACAGGTGCGAGCGCCAAGGACTCACTCCCGCTGTCGCCTTGTCTGGCTGTGGGTTCGCCGCGGGCGGGTTCTAATGGCTCCACCAGGCGCCGTTATCGGAACGGTGCCTTCGTCCAAGGACTGGAGCCTGCACATGATCACCTATCCATCGCTTCAACGAACCCGTTCAATGTCCGAAACCAGGTTGCCGCCACCGGTCCTGGCGGCGGCCAGGGACGGGGTGATCAACCCCGCCTGGCGCAAGGCTGTGATTACCGTCAAGCCGTATCCCATGATGACGTGCGGGGATGAGGTGCTGCTGCGTTGGCACGGCCTCAACAACGATGGCGAACCCTACCGGCATGAAGTGGCCGGGTTCGTCACCGAACGGCAAGTGGGGCGAGACGTCGTGTTCGTCGTACGCGAACCGCATATCGCCGAGCTGGACGGTGGCTCGCTGGAAATCTCCTACCAAGTGACGGGCAAACGGTTGCCGGGCACGCTGGCTTCGGAACACCTGCAACTGGGGATCGGCGATGCAGCGCCGCAACTGCTGCCCGTCATTGCCAACGATGCGGTGGGTAGCAGTCTCGATCCGAGCCGGGTGCCTGAAGGTACCTGGGTGAGCATTCGGCCCTACGCCAGGATGGCGGTCGGCGATCGCTTGATCCTGACGGCCAGCAAGGATTCCAACGTGCTGTGGCGCGATGTGCTGGACATAGAAGCCCACGCGGTGGGGCGTAAGGTATCGCTCTGGATCGATCATTCGTTGATCGCTCCCCATGAAGGGCACGACCTGGCCTTGGTCTATGTGGTCCGGCACGGGCATTCGGTGCGTCGTGCCGAGCCTTTGTCGCTGCACATCGGTCCGCTGCTGCGTCCTGCGCTGAAGGCGCTCCAGATTCTAGAAATGAACGCCGGATGGCTGGAGGTCGACGCCCTGCAAGAAGGGGTGACGATTGTCATCGATGACCCCGGGCTTGAGGCGGGAGAGTGGGTCTGGTTGCAGTGCAATGGCAACTCCGCTTATGTGCTTGAACGCGAAATCACCGAGGCCACGGCAGGTCAATCGCTCAAGTTTGAGATTCCTGCCAGTTATTGGCAGGAACAGCGCGACAGGTCAGTGAGCGTGTTTTATCAGGTCGAGCGTCTGGATGACGTCAGCCAGCGGTCCGAGTGGGTGACGGTCCAGGTCCGCTCCCGCGCGCCAGGCTGACTCAAGGCGTGCGCCGCCTTTGTGGGAGCGAGTTGACCATTAGTCCGGCAGTCGCCCAGGACCAGTTGTGGGAGCGGGCTTGCTCGCGAAGGCGGTCTATCTGTGACGATGATGTTGAATGTGCCACCGTCTTCGCGAGCAGGCTCGCTCCCACAGGGATTTGAGTTGACCACAAGGCCGGCAGTCCCCAGGACCAGTGGTGGGAGCGGGCTTGCTCGCGAAGGCGGTCTATCTGAGACGATGATGTTGAATGTGCCACCGTCTTCGCGAGCAGGCTCGCTCCCACAGGGATTTGAGTTGACCACCAGGCCGGCAGTCCCCAGGACCAGTGGTGGGAGCGGGCGGGCTCGCGCAGGCGGTCGATCTGAGACGATGTTGTTGAATGTGCCACCGTCTTCGCGAGCAAGCCCGCTCCCACAGAAGTTGCGCTCGTTCGCTATTCCATCGGCGTGCTGAC
This sequence comes from Pseudomonas sp. SWRI179, assembly GCF_014268705.1. NCBI lineage: Bacteria > Pseudomonadati > Pseudomonadota > Gammaproteobacteria > Pseudomonadales > Pseudomonadaceae > Pseudomonas > Pseudomonas sp. SWRI179. Next base: position 60,612 of record NZ_JABWRA010000009.1, read on the forward strand.
AAACGCCTCCAGCCCTTCGGCATAGGCGGTGAACGCGCTGATCGACGGGAATGACTTACCCTGCACCTGGTCCGGTACCACCAGGTGGGTGAAGCTCCAGGCCACCGCCACGGTAATACCGGCCTGATCGAGTGTGCCATCGGTGACCAGTGGCTGTTTCCCCAGTTCCTGCTCTAGCAAGTCATAGGCTGCCGCCAGTTGGCCTTCCACGCGTTCAACCCAGGGGGCGTGTTGGATTTCCGTCGGGCGCAGGTTGCGTTCGTAGTAGATCTGCACCGATTTCTCGCACGCCGCCAGGGCCAGGCCAATCAGGCGCAGGGAGCGCAGCCGCTGCCCACTGTCGACCGGCATCAGGCTTTTACCCGGCGCGGCCAAGGCCTCGAGATAGTCGATGATCAACGTCGAGTCCATCAGCACGTTGCCATCGTCCAACACCAGGGTCGGAGCCTTGACCACCGGGTTGATGCGCTGGAACTGGTCGAAATGCCTGAACACCGAAACGGATTCGTGTTCCAGGGCAACCCCCAGGCACTTGGCGGAAATAGCGACGCGTCGCACATAGGGCGAGTCCAGCATGCCGATCAGTTTCATGACATCTCCTTCAGAAAGTCTTGTGGGTGTTAATCCTCGAACCCGACCTGTTCATGGATTTCATCGACCTTGAGTTCCAACCGGTAAGCCACGGCGATGAACAACGCCTGGCACAGGCACAACGTGGCGCTCAGCGAACGGAAGGCGAACGAGCTGCCTTCGTTCACCAGCAGCACCGCATTGGCCCGCTTGGCCAGGGGCGAGAGGTTGCTGTCGGTGATGATCAGGGTCTTGGCCTGGTGATGCTGGGCGATGCGCAGGCAGTGCTGGGTTTCCTTGCCGTAGGGCGTGAAGCTGATGGCGATGACCAGGTCGTTGGCCCTCACACTGCGCATCTGCTCGCGGTAACTGCCCCCCAAGCCGGACACCAGGTGAATGCGCTTGTTGGTGTGTTGCAGGTTGTAGACCAGGTAGTCGGCAACCGCGAACGAACGGCGTACACCCACCACATAGATGTTGTCGGCGTTGACCACCAGGTCCACGGCCTTTTCGAACGCCTGGTCGTCCAGCTCCAACCCCAGGCGCTCGATGCCCGACAAGGTTGCGTTGACGCATTCGCGGGCCAGGTCGCCACCGCTGGCCTTCTGCGACTTGTTGGCGATCATGCTGCGGATGCGCTGCTGGTAGTTCTGCACCGGGGTGGTCTTGTGGGTGTAGGCCTCGCGAAACAACGCCTGCATTTCGCTGAACCCGCTGAAGCCGAAGCGCTGGGAAAACCGGACGATGGCCGAGGGGTGCACTTCGCATTCCCGGGCGATGTCGCTGATGCGATCCACCATGATCCGGTCACTCTGCTGGCTCATGTAGCTGGCGATGCGTTTGAGCTGGCGCGGCAGGCTTTCGTATTCGTCGGTGATCAGTTGCAACAGGCGCTCGGCATTGATCGGTGGGCTCGGGAGGGCGGGTTCGGACGCGCTCTCGGACGGCGCCGGCAGATCATCGGGGCGGGTCATAGGAAATCCTTCTGGCTTGTTCTTATAGGGCGGCCCAAAAAAGACCGGCCCTCGACAATAGGTTGGCTGGTCGCAGTCTACAGCGTAGGCGCAGGGAAAATCATGGGCGGACAAATGTTGCAGCAGTGCTGAAACGATGCACTGTGCCTGGTTCGCTTGGGTCATAGCGTATTGGAAAAAATATTCCACGTAAAAAATTTATAGAATAATTATTGATTCTTGCCTGCGGCTCGTTTTAGTCTGCATTCACCAACAGCGTTGGCGCCGGTGTCGGCGACAAGCGCAGGCTGATAAAAATAACAGGAGCCAGCATGGGCCAGACTCGTTTTGCCAGTGGGCGTCAATTGGATGTGATCTGCCTGGGACGCCTGGGCGTCGACCTCTATGCGCAGCAAGTCGGCGCGCGCCTGGAAGATGTTTCGAGCTTCGCCAAGTACCTGGGCGGTTCCTCTGCCAACATCGCGTTCGGCACGGCGCGCCTGGGGCTTCGGTCGGCGATGCTGAGCCGGGTCGGGGACGACCACATGGGGCGTTTCCTGGTGGAGTCCCTGGCCCGCGAAGGCTGCGATGTCAGCGGCATCAAGGTCGATCCCGAGCGCCTGACGGCCATGGTCCTGCTGGGGATCAAGGACCGGGAAACCTTCCCTCTGGTGTTCTACCGGGAAAATTGCGCGGACATGGCGCTGCGCGCCGAAGACATCGACGAAACCTTCATTGCCTCCAGCAAGGCCCTGCTGATCACCGGCACGCATTTCTCCACCGATGGCGTCTACCAGGCCAGTATCCAGGCGCTGGACTATGCGCAAAAGCACCAGGTCAAGCGCGTCCTCGACATCGACTATCGGCCGGTGCTCTGGGGCCTGGCGGCCAAGGCTGACGGAGAAACCCGGTTTGTCGCCGACCAGAAGGTCAGCCAGCACGTGCAAGGCATCCTGCCGCGTTTCGACCTGATCGTTGGCACCGAAGAAGAATTCCTCATCGCCGGCGGCAGCGAAGACCTGCTGACCGCGCTGCGCACCGTACGCTCGCTGACGGCGGCGACCTTGGTGGTCAAGCTCGGCCCCCAGGGCTGCACGGTGATCCATGGCGCTATCCCGGCCCGGCTCGAAGACGGTGCGATTTACCCAGGTGTTCGCGTCGAAGTCTTGAACGTACTGGGCGCCGGTGATGCGTTCATGTCGGGCTTTCTTGCCGGCTGGCTGGAAGATGCCAGCGATGAACGCTGCTGTCAGTTGGCCAATGCCTGTGGCGGCCTGGTGGTGTCGCGCCATGCCTGCGCCCCGGCGATGCCGACCCGGGCCGAGCTCGACTATTTATTCCAGAGCCCGGTGCCGATCACCCGGCCCGACCAGGATGTCGTGTTGCAACGGCTGCACCAGGTCAGCGTACCCCGCAAGGCTTGGAAACAGTTGTTCATCTTTGCCTTCGACCATCGCGGACAATTGGTGGAACTGGCCCAGAAGGGCGGTCGCGAGTTGAGCAGCATCGGCGAACTCAAGCAGTTGTTTATCCAGGCCGTGGCGCGGGTCGAGGCCGACCTGCGGCGCCAGGGCATCGAGGCTGACGTCGGTCTGCTGGCCGACCAGCGCTTCGGCCAGGATTCGCTGAACGCTGCCACCGGGCGCGGCTGGTGGGTGGCGCGGCCGGTGGAGGTGCAAGGTTCGCGGCCGCTGGCCTTCGAACATGGGCGTTCCATTGGCAGCAACCTGATCGCTTGGCCACAGGAGCAGATCATCAAGTGCCTGGTGCAATTTCACCCTGACGACGAACCGCTGCTGCGCCTGGAGCAAGAGGCGCAGTTGATGGGGTTGTACAAGGCCTCCCAGGCCAGCGGCCATGAATTGCTGCTGGAAATCATACCGCCCAAGGATCACCCATCACCGCACCCGGACGTGCTCTATCGTGCCCTCAAGCGCCTCTACAACCTGGGTATCTTCCCGGCGTGGTGGAAGATCGAGGCCCAGGGCGCGCAGGAATGGCAGCAGCTCGACGAGCTGATCCAACAGCGCGACCCGTATTGCCGTGGCGTGGTCCTGCTGGGCCTCAATGCCCCGGCCGCCGCGTTGGCCGAAGGCTTTCGCCAGGCCCGTCGGAGCACCACCTGCCGTGGGTTTGCCGTGGGCCGTACGATCTTCCAGGAGCCGAGCCGGGCCTGGCTGGCCGGGGAAATCGACGACGAAACGCTGATCCGGGATGTGCAGGGCAGGTTTGTGGAATTGATCGAGGCGTGGCGCAGTGCTCGTGCTTGATGAGTTAACGCAGATCCAATGTGGGAGCGGGCTTGCTCGCGAAAGCGGTGTGTCAGGCAACATCAATGTTGAATATGCCGCCGCCTTCGCGAGCAAGCCCGCTCCCACAAGTGTTCAGCGTCGTTCTTACTGATTGTGAAAACAATAAAAGGTGCAGCCATGCCCGCTATTCGAATTGGCATCAACCCGATTTCCTGGAGCAACGATGACTTGCCGTCGTTGGGCGGCGAGACGCCGTTGAGTACGGCGCTGAGTGAAGGCAAGGCCATCGGCTACGAAGGTTTTGAGCTCAACGGCAAATTCCCCAAGGACGCCAAGGGCGTCGGCGATGTGCTGCGGCCTTATGACCTGGCGCTGGTTTCCGGTTGGTATTCCAGTCGGCTGGCCCGGCGTTCGGCGGCGGAAGAAATCGACGCCATCGCCAGCCACGTCGAGCTGCTGGCGCAGAACGGCGCGACGGTGCTGGTCTACGGCGAAGTGGCCGACTCCATCCAGGGCCAGCGGATTCCATTGGTCGAGCGGCCGCGTTTCCATACGGATGACGCCTGGCAAGCCTACGCCGACAAACTCACCGAACTGGCGCGCTTCACCCTGTCCCAAGGCGTGCGCCTGGCCTACCACCACCACATGGGCGCCTACGTCGAATCGCCCACGGACATCGACAAACTGATGGCCCTGACCGGCAGCGAAGTGGGCCTGTTGTTCGACTCGGGTCACTGCTACATGGGCGGTGGCGAGCCGTTGCAGGTGCTGCGCAAACACATCGAGCGGGTCTGCCACGTGCACTTCAAGGACGTGCGCAAACCGGTGGTGCAACTGGCCCGCAACAACCTCTGGAGCTTCCCCGACTGCATCATCAACGGCACCTTCACCGTGCCGGGGGATGGCGACATCGACTTCGCCGCATTGCTCGATGTGCTGCTGGCCGCCGACTACCAGGGCTGGCTGGTGGTGGAAGCCGAGCAGGACCCTGCCGTAGCCCCAAGTTATGCCTACGCCAAGAAGGGCTACGACACCCTGCGCGCCTTGCTGAACGAAAGGAGCCCGTCATGAGCCTGTTGATCAAGAGCCAATCCAGCGGCCGGACCATGGTCCAGTTGCCGGCGGGCGAGTTGGAATACGTCGGCTTCGCTGCCTACCGCCTGCGTCTCGGTGAAACCCTGCCAGTGGCCGCCGGGGACAAGGAATTGTGCCTGGTGCTGCTCAGTGGTCGCGCCAGCCTCAAGGGCGAAGCGCCGGGGCAGGGCGCCTTCGATTGGGACAACCTCGGTGATCGCCAGTCGGTGTTCGAGGACAAATCACCTTATGCCGCTTACCTGCCGCCCGGCAGCCAGGCCCAGGTCACCGCCCTGAGCGACGTGCAGATTGCCGTGTGCGCCGCACCGGGTTCGGCGCAAAACAGTCATGGCCCACGGCTGATCCGCCCGGACAGCATGAAGCGCAGCGTGCGCGGCAAAGGCGCCAATACCCGCTATGTCTGCGACATCCTGCCGGACAGCGAACCGGCGCACTCGCTGCTGGTGGTGGAGGTGCGCACGCCGTCTGGGCATTCCTCGAGCTACCCGCCCCACAAGCACGACACCGACGACCTGCCGCACCAGAGTTTCCTCGAAGAGACCTATTACCACCAGGTCAATCCGTCCCAAGGCTTCGTGTTCCAGCGGGTCTACACCGACGACCGCAGCATCGACCAGGCCATGGCGGTGGAGAACAACGACTTGGTGGTCGTCCCCAAGGGCTATCACCCAGTCAGCGTGCCCTACGGGTACGAGTCGTATTACCTGAACGTCATGGCCGGCCCGAAGCGGGTCTGGCAATTCCACAACGATCCGCAGCACAGCTGGCTGCTGGATCTCTGACCCCACACATACGCAGGGAGAACAAGCACGATGAGCGACGCCCCGGTAGTAGGCCATTACATCAACGGTCAGGTGCAGGACAGCGAAAGTCCGCGGTCCAGCAACGTCTTCAATCCGGCCACCGGTGCGGTGCAGGCGCGGGTGGCCCTGGCCGAACCGAGTACCGTCGACGCGGCGGTGGCCTCGGCGCTGGCGGCGTTCCCAGCCTGGTCCGAGCAGTCGTCATTGCGCCGTTCGCGGGTGATGTTCAAGTTCAAGGAACTGCTCGATCGTCACCACGACGAACTGGCCCAAATCATCAGCCGTGAACACGGCAAGGTGCTGTCCGATGCCCACGGCGAGGTCACCCGCGGCATCGAGATTGTCGAGTACGCCTGCGGTGCGCCAAACCTGCTCAAGACCGATTTCAGCGACAACATCGGTGGCGGCATCGACAACTGGAACCTGCGCCAGCCCCTGGGCGTTTGCGCCGGGGTCACGCCGTTCAATTTCCCGGTGATGGTGCCGCTGTGGATGATTCCCCTGGCGCTGGTTGCCGGCAACTGCTTCATCCTCAAGCCTTCGGAACGCGACCCGTCCGCCAGTTTGCTGATGGCCCGCTTGCTGACCGAAGCCGGCCTGCCGGACGGTGTGTTCAACGTGGTCCAGGGTGACAAAGTGGCGGTGGATGCGCTGTTGCAGCACCCGGACATCGAAGCGATTTCCTTTGTCGGCTCCACGCCCATCGCCGAGTACATCCACCAGCAGGGCACGGCCCACGGCAAGCGTGTGCAGGCCCTGGGCGGGGCCAAGAATCACATGATCGTCATGCCCGATGCCGACCTCGACCAGGCGGCGGACGCCTTGATCGGTGCCGCCTACGGCTCGGCCGGTGAACGCTGCATGGCCATTTCCATCGCCGTGGCAGTGGGCGACGTCGGCGACGAACTGATCGCTCGCCTGCTGCCGCGTATCGACCAGTTGAAAGTCGGCAACGGCCAGCAACCCGGCACCGACATGGGGCCCCTGGTCACCGCCGAGCACAAGGCCAAGGTCGAAGGTTTCATCGATGCCGGCGTGGCCGAGGGTGCCCGGCTGATTGTCGATGGCCGAGGCTTCAAAGTGCCGGGGGCGGAGCAGGGGTTCTTTGTCGGGGCGACGCTGTTCGATCAGGTCACTGCCGAGATGAGCATCTACCAGCAAGAGATTTTCGGCCCGGTGCTGGGGATCGTGCGTGTGCCGGACTTCGCCACGGCGGTGGCGTTGATCAACGCCCATGAGTTCGGCAACGGCGTGTCGTGCTTCACCCGCGACGGCGGCATCGCCCGGGCGTTCGCCCGCAGTATCAAGGTCGGCATGGTGGGCATCAACGTGCCGATTCCGGTGCCCATGGCCTGGCATTCCTTTGGCGGCTGGAAGCGCTCGTTGTTCGGCGACCACCATGCCTACGGCGAGGAAGGCCTACGCTTCTACAGCCGCTATAAGAGCGTGATGCAGCGTTGGCCCGACAGCATCGCCAAGGGCCCTGAATTCAGCATGCCGACTGCCCAATAACGCATTTTTCGAATGACTGCCGGAGGGAGAACAACAATGAACAAGCCCCTGCGTTTTGCCTTGAACCGAATGGTTGCCCCGCGCCTGTCACTGCCCGCGTTCATCGACTTGGCCCTGGCGTTGAAAACCGATGCCATCGAGATTCGCAACGACCTGAAGGGTGTCGAGATCGAAGACGGCATGCCGCCGGCTCGCGTCCGTGAATTGTGCGAGGCCCGCGGCATCAAGGTGCTGTCGATCAACGCCCTGTACCCCTTCGATGTGTGGAACGAAGAGCGCCGCGCCCAGGCCGTGCGGCTGGCCGACTACGCCCGCGAGTGCGGCGCCGAGGGGCTGGTGATGTGCCCACTCAATGACCGCGCCGACCCGCGCAGCGAAGCCGAGCGTGCGGCTGGGCTGCGTACTGCCCTCAGTGAATTGGCACCGATCCTGCGCGCCTTCGGCATCTACGGTTTCATCGAACCCCTGGGTTTCGAAGAGTGCTCGTTGCGCCGCAAGCGCACGGCGGTGGAAGCGATCAAGAGCATTGGCGGGCTGGATGTGTTCCGCCTGGTGCACGACACCTTCCACCATCATCTGGCCGGCGAGCAGGAGTTCTTCCCCGAACTGACCGGGCTGGTGCACATCTCCGGCGTCGAGGATGCCCAGGCACCTCTGGCGACGATTCGTGACGGCCACCGGGTGCTGGTGGGCGAGGCCGACATCCTCGGCAATGCCAAGCAGATCGAGGCGTTGCTCAGTGGCGGTTATGACGGTTACCTGTCTTTCGAGCCATTTGCCGAGAGCGTCCATGAGCTGGCCGACATTCGCCAGGCGTTGGGGGCGAGCATGAATCACCTGCAAAGCTCACGGGCCTGAGCCCGTTATCAACCTGATGAAGATCCCCCTTGTGGGAGCGAGCCTGCTCGCGAAGGCGGCAGTACATCCAACATTGATGTGGCCTGACATACCGCTTTCGCGAGCAAGCCCGCTCCCACAGGGGAGTGAGCAAACCGCCAGATTTGCATTCCAGACAAGGTGCAAGCATGACCACAACACGACTGACCATGGCCCAGGCCTTGGTGAAATTCCTCGATAACCAGTACATCGAAGTCGATGGCGTCCAGAGCAAGTTCGTCGCCGGGGTCTTTACCATTTTCGGCCACGGCAACGTGCTGGGCCTGGGCCAGGCGCTGGAGCAGGACAGCGGCGACCTGGTGGTCCATCAGGGCCGCAACGAGCAGGGCATGGCCCATGCCGCCATCGGGTTTGCCAAGCAGCATTTGCGGCGCAAGATCTACGCCTGCAGTTCCTCGGTCGGCCCCGGTGCGGCGAACATGCTGACCGCCGCGGCCACCGCCACGGCCAACCGCATTCCGCTGCTGCTGTTGCCCGGCGATGTCTACGCCAGTCGCCAGCCGGACCCGGTGCTGCAACAGATCGAGCAGTTCCACGACCTGAGCATCAGCACCAACGATGCCTTCAAGGCCGTGAGCAAATACTGGGACCGCATCAACCGCCCCGAGCAATTGATGACCGCCGCGATTCACGCGATGCGGGTGCTGACCGACCCGGCCGAAACCGGCGCGGTGACCCTGGCGCTGCCCCAGGACGTGCAAGCCGAAGCCTACGACTACCCGGATTACTTCCTGCAAAAACGCGTGCACCGCATCGACCGCCGGCCGGCCACCGAAGCGATGCTCGGCGATGCCCTGGCGTTGCTCAAGGGCAAGCGCAAGCCGTTGATCATCTGCGGTGGCGGCGTACGCTATTCCGGCGCCAACGCCGCGCTACAGGCGTTTGCCGAGCGCTTCGAGATTCCCTTTGCCGAGACCCAGGCCGGCAAGAGCGCGGTGGTGTCCAGCCATCCGCTGAACGTCGGCGGTGTCGGCGAAACCGGTTGCCTGGCGGCGAACCTGCTGGCCAAGAAAGCCGATCTGATCATCGGTATCGGCACCCGCTATAGCGACTTCACCACCGCGTCGAAATGGCTGTTCCAGCACCCGGATGTGCAGTTCCTCAACCTCAACATCAGCCCGTGCGATGCCTTGAAGCTCGACGGCGTGCAACTGTTGGCCGACGCCCGCTCGGGCCTGGAGGCCTTGTCGGCCGCGATGGGGGATTATCGTGCCGAATGGGGCGGGCAGGTTGCCGATGCGAAGGCCCAGCTCGACGCCGAAGTGGACCGTATCTACCAGGCGGATTACCAGGCCGAGGATTTCGTCCCGGAAATCAACGACCACATGGACCCGGCGGTGTTTCGCGAATTCATCGAGCTCACCGGTTCCTGCCTGACCCAGAGCCGCGTGCTCGGCACCCTCAACCAAGCCTTGGCGGATGACGCCATCATCGTCGCCGCCGCCGGCAGCCTGCCCGGCGATTTGCAGCGCAGCTGGCGCAGCAAGGGCGTCGACACTTATCACGTCGAGTACGGTTATTCGTGCATGGGCTACGAGGTCAATGCCGCCCTGGGCGTGAAGCTCGCCGAGCCGGACAAAGAGGTCTATGCGTTGGTGGGCGACGGCTCCTACATGATGCTGCATTCGGAACTGGCGACCTCGATCCAGGAGCGCCGCAAGATCAACGTGGTGCTGTTGGACAACATGACGTTCGGTTGCATCAACAACCTGCAAATGGAACACGGCATGGACAGCTTCGGTACCGAGTTCCGTTTCCGCAACCCCGAGACCGGCAAGCTCGACGGTGCCTTTGTGCCAGTGGATTTCGCCATGAGCGCGGCGGCCTACGGTTGCAAGACCTACAAGGTCAAGACGCTGGATGAGTTGCGCGCGGCCCTGGCCGATGCCCGGCGCCAGACGGTCTCGACGCTGATCGACATCAAGGTTCTGCCCAAGACCATGATCCACAAATACCTGTCGTGGTGGCGGGTTGGCGTGGCGCAAGTGTCCACCAGCGCCCGCACCGATGCCGTCGCCAAGACCCTCAACGAACGACTGGCCAAGGCCCGTCAATACTGATTGCCCCAACCCTACGAAAGGAGTTCCAAATGTCTTTGAAGCTGGGCGTCATCGGCACCGGGGCCATCGGCCAGGACCATATCCGTCGTTGCAGCCAGACCTTGCTCAACAGCCAGGTGGTGGCGGTGACCGACATCAACCTCGCCCAGGCGGCGAAGGTGGTGGCCGACTTGAAATTGACCGCCGAGGTCTATCCCGACGGTCATGCATTGATCAAGGCGCCGGACGTGGAGGCGATCCTCGTCACCTCCTGGGGCCCGAGCCATGAAGAGTTCGTGCTGGCGGCAATTGCGGCGGGCAAGCCGGTGTTCTGTGAAAAGCCCCTGGCGGTCACGGCCGAAGGCTGCCGCAAGATCGTCGACGCCGAAGTGGCCCATGGCAAGCGCCTGGTGCAGGTCGGTTTCATGCGTCCGTACGATGAAGGCTATCGCGCGCTCAAGGCGGTGATCGACAGTGGCCAGATCGGTGAACCGCTGATGCTGCACTGCGCCCACCGCAACCCGAGCGTGGGCGAGAACTACAAGACCGACATGGCGATCACCGACACCTTGATTCATGAATTGGATGTGTTGCGCTGGCTATTGGCCGATGACTACGTCTCGGTGCAAGTGGTGTTCCCCCGCAAGACCAGCAAGGCCCTGGCCCACCTGCGGGACCCGCAGATTGTCCTGCTGGAAACCGCCCGGGGCACGCGCATCGACGTCGAAGTGTTCGTCAACTGCCAGTACGGCTATGACATCCAATGCGAAGTGGTGGGGGAGACCGGCATCGCCAAGCTGCCGGAACCGTCCCAGGTGCAACTGCGCAGCGGCGCCAAGCTGTCCAATGCGATCCTGATGGATTGGAAGGACCGCTTCATCGCTGCCTACGACGTCGAGTTGCAGGCTTTCATCGATGGCGTGCGTGCCGGGCAAGTGGGCGGGCCGTCGGCCTGGGATGGGTTTGCCGCGGCGGTGGCGGCGGATGCTTGTGTCGAGGCGCAACAGAGTGGGCAGATCGTCAAGGTCGACTTGCCCGAGCGCCCACATTTTTACGGCTAGATTCATTCTCTGTGGGAGCGGGCTTGCTCGCGAAGGCGTAGTGTCAGTCGCCATCAATGCTGAATGTACCGCCGCCTTCGCGAGCAAGCCCGCTCCCACAAGGGATTTGTGATGAGCAGAGTTCCCGCAGTCATCCGGGAACAAACTGTGGGAGCAAGCCTGCTCGCGATAGCGGTGGGTCAGTCAACACAATGCTGGCTAATTCGCCGCCATCGCGAGCAAGCTCAGCTCCCACAAGGGATTTGTGGTGAGCAGAGTTCCCGCAGTCACCAGGGAACAAACTGTGGGAGCGAGCCTGCTCGCGATAGCGGTGGGTCAGTCAACGCAATGCTGGCTGATCCACCGCCATCGCGAGCAAGCTCAGCTCCCACAAGGGATTTGTGGTGAGCAGAGTTCCCGCAGTCACCAGGGAACAAACTGTGGGTGCGAGCCTGCTCGCGATAGCGGTGGGTCAGTCAACACAATGCTGGCTGATCCACCGCCATCGCGAGCAGGCTCGCTCCCACAGGGCCCGGCGTTATTTCCAGATAAGGAGCTTTCATGCGAATCGGACTAGTCGGCTACGGCAAGGGTGGGCGGTTCTTTCATGCGCCGCTGATCAGCAGCCTGCCAGGGGCTACGTTTGTCGGCGTGGTGACGCGGTCCGCCGAGCGCCGTCAACAATTGGCCAGCGATCACCCGGATGCCCAGGCCTTCGACACCCTCGAACAATTGGTGGCGGCCGGCGTCGATGCGGTGGTGGTGTCCACCCCTTTGGACGGTCGCCCGGCCATTGTGATGCAAGCCATCGAACTCGGCGTGGCGGTGGTCAGCGACAAACCATTCGCCCCTGACGCCGCCCAGGCCGAGGCCATGGTGTTGGCCGCCGAACAACGCGGCGTGCCGCTGAGCGTGTACCAGAACCGTCGCTGGGATTCGGATTTCCTGACCTTGCGCAAACTGCTGGCCTCTGGTGCCCTCGGGCAAATCATCCGTTTTGAATCCAGCGTCGAGCGTTATTCGCCAACGTCGGTGGGCAAAGGCAGCGGCGGCGGGTTTCTGCGCGACCTCGGCAGCCATCTGGTGGACCAGGCGCTGCAATTGTTCGGCCCGGTGGTGCGGGTCTACGCCGAGCTGGATTATCGGCAGCCGGACCAGGTGTTCGACAACGGTTTCTTCATGTCCCTGACCCATGCCAGCGGCGTGATTTCCCACTTGAGCGGCAATTGCGTGCAAAACGCAGCGCGCCCGCGTTTTCGGGTCAACGGCACCCAGGGCTGCTACACCGTCGAAGGTCTGGATGGGCAAGAGGCCCAGGCGCTGGCCGGCTTGAGCCCGGCGACCGAGGGCGAACGCTGGGGGGCGGAAGAACATCGACGCTGGGGCTGGTTCGAACACGGCACCGAGCGCGAGCGAGTGACTTCCGAACGTGGCTGCTGGCTGGCGTTCTACCAACAACTGCAAAGCGCGTTACAGGACGCTGGCCCGCTGCCGGTGGAGGCCCGTGACGCGTTGGCCACCACGCGCCTCCTTGATGCGGCCAGGCAGAGTGCCGAGCAGGGCGAAGTGGTGTGTTTATCCGCGCCTGTGGGGCATGGAATAAAAAACGAATAAAATTCTAAAATCAGTTGATATGGAAAATATTTTCCAATAAAGTCGATTCCAGGTTACCGACAACCCTGTCTGCCTCCCGCCAAGCCAGCCTTGAACGGACGACAGACGAAACAAAAACAAGAAACACAGCTAGGTACCGTCGATGAAAACCTTCAGCCGCTCTGCGTTTCACCTGCCGCATCTGCTGCGCCTGTCCGCAGTCCTCCCCCTGTTCGAATCCCTGTGTATCCAGCGCAAGGGCGCCATGGTCTGTTGCATGCCCGGCGCGCCTATCGTGCGCTTGCCCCGTTCCTGATCCGTCACGCCTTATCCATAAAACCAACAAAAAAGTGGAGAAAGACCGTCCATGAAGACCAAGACCCGTATCGCCTCGCTGGCCCTGTCGTTGATGCTCACCAGCGGCGCTGCCCTGGCGGACCTGAAGATCGGCGTCAGCATGTCCCAGTTCGATGACACCTGGTTGACCTACCTGCGCGAGTCCATGGACAAGAAAGCCAAGTCCTTGCCCGATGGCGTCACCCTGCAGTTCGAAGATGCGCGCAGTGACGTGGTCAAGCAACTGAGCCAGGTGGAAAGCTTCATCAGCCAGAAGGTCGATGCGCTCATCGTCAACCCGGTGGACACCGCCGCGACCCAGCGCATCACCAAGGCCGCGGTGGCTGCCGGTATCCCACTGGTGTACGTCAACCGCCGCCCGGACGATCCGAAATTGCCGGAAGGGGTGGTCACCGTGGCCTCCGATGACCTCGAAGCCGGGCGCATGCAGATGCAATACCTGGCCGACAAGATGGGCGGCAAGGGCGACATCGTGATCCTGCTGGGTGACCTGGCGAACAACTCCACCACTAACCGCACCAAGGGCGTCAAGGAAGTGCTGGCCAAGTACCCGGGCATCAAGATCGAACAGGAGCAGACCGGTACCTGGTCGCGGGACAAGGGTATGACCCTGGTTAATGACTGGCTGACCCAAGGTCGCGAGTTCAACGCGGTGGTGTCCAACAACGACGAAATGGCCATCGGCGCGGCCATGGCCCTCAAGCAAGCGGGTAAAGAGAAAGGCAGCGTATTGATTGCCGGGGTCGATGGCACGCCGGACGGTTTGAATGCCATCAAGAAAGGCCAAATGGCGGTCTCGGTGTTCCAGGACGCCAAGGGCCAGGCCGATGGCTCCATCGACACAGCGGTGAAAATGGCCAAGGGCGAGAAAATGGCGTCCGTCGTGGTGCCGTACCGCTTGATCACGCCGGACAACGTCGATCAGTTCAAGTGACGTTCAACCCGGTCCCACCAAAACAATAAGCAGGCAAGGTTGCAACGCCACCTTGCCGAGGGAGTACCTGATCATGTTCGCTTCAGCGACTGCTTCGAGCGCCCCGGCCATGACTTTCCAGCCGGACGTATTACTTGATGAGCCGTACCTGCTGGAAGTCGTCAATGTCAGCAAGGGCTTTCCCGGTGTGGTGGCCTTGTCCGATGTTCAACTGCGGGTGCGCCCCGGCTCCGTGCTGGCCCTGATGGGGGAAAACGGTGCGGGCAAATCCACCTTGATGAAGATCATCGCCGGCATCTACCAGCCGGACGCCGGCGAACTGCGCCTGCGCGGCAAACCGGTGACCTTCGACACGCCGCTGGCGGCGTTGCAGGCCGGCATCGCGATGATCCATCAGGAACTGAACCTGATGCCCCACATGAGCATCGCCGAAAACATCTGGATCGGCCGCGAGCAGCTCAACGGCCTGCACATGGTCGACCATGGCGAAATGCACCGCTGCACCGCCCGGCTGCTGGAGCGCCTGCGCATCAAGCTCGACCCCGAGGAGCAGGTGGGCAACCTGAGCATTGCCGAGCGGCAGATGGTGGAGATTGCCAAGGCTGTCTCGTATGACTCCGACATCCTGATCATGGACGAGCCGACTTCGGCCATCACCGAAACCGAAGTCGCCCACCTGTTCTCGATCATTGCCGACCTCAAGTCCCAGGGCAAAGGCATCATCTACATCACCCATAAGATGAACGAAGTGTTTGCCATCGCCGATGAAGTGGCGGTGTTTCGCGACGGCGCCTATATCGGCCTGCAACGGGCCGACAGCATGGACGGCGACAGCCTGATCTCGATGATGGTCGGGCGTGAGCTGAGCCAGTTGTTCCCGGTGCGCGAGCAACCCATCGGTGAGTTGGTGCTGTCGGTGCGCGACCTGAGCCTGGACGGCATCTTCAAAGGCGTGTCCTTCGACCTGCATGCCGGGGAGATCCTGGGGATCGCCGGGTTGATGGGCTCGGGCCGGACCAACGTGGCCGAAGCGATTTTCGGCGTGACCCCGAGCACCGGCGGCGAAATCCTCCTGGACGGCCAACCGGTGCGCATCACCGACCCGCACATGGCCATCGAAAAAGGCTTCGCGCTGTTGACCGAGGACCGCAAGCTCAGTGGCCTGTTCCCGTGCCTGTCGGTGCTGGAAAACATGGAGATGGCCGTGCTGCCCCATTACGTCGGCAACGGCTTCATCCAACAGAAAGCCCTGCGCGCCTTGTGCGAGGACATGTGCAAGAAGCTGCGGGTCAAGACCCCGTCGCTGGAACAGTGCATCGACACCTTGTCCGGCGGCAACCAGCAGAAAGCCTTGCTGGCGCGCTGGTTGATGACCAATCCACGCATCCTGATCCTCGACGAGCCGACCCGCGGCATCGATGTCGGCGCCAAGGCCGAGATCTACCGGCTCATCGCCTATCTCGCCAGCGAAGGCATGGCGGTGATCATGATTTCCTCGGAACTGCCGGAAGTATTGGGCATGAGCGACCGGGTCATGGTGATGCACGAAGGCGACCTGATGGGCACGCTCGACCGCAGCGAAGCGACCCAGGAACGCGTGATGCAACTGGCCTCGGGCCTGTCCTGATGCCTTTTGGCTCAGGTAAATAAAGTCGAGCAAAAATGTGGCGAGGGAGCTTGCTCCCGCTGGGGCGCGAAGCGGCCCTGTGTCGGCTCGCAATACGGCCCAGCGGAGCAAGTTCCCTGGCCACGGATCAAAAAAGGTGATTGGCTATGAACGCGATACTGGAAAACAAACCCGCGGCAGCACCGAACAGGACCCGGCGGCGGTTGCCGACGGAACTGAGCATCTTCCTGGTGCTGATCGGCATCGGCCTGGTGTTCGAAATGTTCGGCTGGATCATGCGTGACCAGAGCTTCCTGATGAACTCCCAGCGCCTGGTGCTGATGATCCTGCAAGTGTCGATCATCGGCCTGCTGGCCATCGGCGTGACCCAGGTGATCATTACCACCGGCATCGACCTGTCGTCCGGCTCGGTGCTGGCGCTGTCGGCGATGATCGCCGCCAGCCTGGCCCAGACCTCGGACTTCGCCCGGGCGGTGTTTCCCTCGCTGACGGACTTGCCGGTGTGGATACCCGTGGTGGCGGGGCTTGGGGTCGGGCTGCTGGCCGGGGCGATCAATGGCAGCATCATCGCCATTACCGGCATCCCGCCGTTCATCGCCACCCTCGGCATGATGGTCTCTGCCCGTGGCCTGGCACGCTACTACACCGAAGGCCAGCCGGTGAGCATGCTGTCCGATTCCTATACCGCCATTGGCCATGGCGCGATGCCGGTGATCATCTTCCTGGTGGTGGCGGTGATCTTCCACATTGCCCTGCGCTACACCAAGTACGGCAAGTACACCTACGCCATTGGCGGCAACATGCAGGCGGCGCGCACATCGGGCATCAACGTCAAGCGCCACTTGGTGATCGTCTACAGCATTGCCGGGTTGCTGGCGGGGTTGGCCGGCGTGGTGGCCTCGGCGCGGGCGGCGACCGGGCAGGCGGGCATGGGCATGTCCTATGAGCTGGACGCGATTGCGGCGGCGGTGATCGGCGGCACCAGCCTGGCGGGTGGGGTGGGGCGCATCACCGGGACGGTGATCGGGGCGCTGATCCTCGGGGTGATGGCCAGCGGTTTTACCTTCGTCGGGGTCGATGCCTACATCCAGGACATCATCAAGGGCTTGATCATCGTGGTGGCGGTGGTCATCGACCAGTACCGCAACAAGCGCAAACTCAAGCGCTGATCCGCAAAAGTTGCGACAAAGCGCCACGCCTGACCCGCGTGGCGTTGCCATTTGTCTTCTTAATACAGCAATTGCACCGAATTTCTTGTTATAAACGCACTCCGATGACTGCTAAAAGCCTGTCAGAGAACATTTGAGGGGGTTGTCGGACATTTTCCCTATGTTTTCAGTTGCTGAGGCCTCGACTCGGCCTTAGACTGCCGCCCCTCGTAAATTGAGTGCCGGGTGGCGCTTGCAATAGACGGCGCCTTTCCCGATGAGCGTGGCAGCTGCGCTGCGGGACGCTCCATAATTCGCCTTAATGCACGTTTTTTTATAGAGAAATCAATGACAAAGGAAAAGTTGCTGGCCATGCCGGCGGATGACTACATGAATGCCGAGCAGCTGGCTTTCTTCACCAAGCTGTTGCAGAACATGAAAGTCGAAACCCACGAGCGCATCGAACAGAACCGAATCGCCATTGAGAGCCTGGACACCCCGGCCGACCCGGCGGACGCTGCTTCCGTAGAAGAAGAGCGTACCTGGCTGGTCAACGCCATCGATCGCGACCAGCGCATGCTGCCTCAACTGGAGCAGGCCCTGGACCGTATCAACGACGACAGCTTCGGCTGGTGCGACGACAGCGGCGAGCCGATCGGCCTCAAGCGCCTGCTGATCAGCCCGACCACCAAGTACTGCATCGAAGCCCAGGAACGTCACGAACAGATCGACAAGCACCAGCGTCAGGCCTGATTCGCGTTGTTCAAAAAGATCGCGACCTTTTGACGAAGGCCGCGATCTTTTGCTTTCGCCGGTACCTGTTCGTCTACTCCCGTTGACCTGCTGCAAGAACACGACTAATGGACCATGGATAATGGCTCGGTAGTGGCGTTTAATGCGGTCATAACAACGAGAATGTGGGTGACGAACATGGCGACAGACGGAACGCTGGCGGGTGCGGTGCCGGCCTCGGTAGCCGAAACGAAAGGCGCGGCGCGCTGGCTGACGCCGACCTTGCAGAGCCTGGCCCTGGCCTTGCTGCTGTGCGGCATGGCCTTGGGCGGCTGGTCGCTGTACCTGGGCCTGCCGCTGGTGATGCTGATCGTCTGGTTGCCGCGCCTGCGTTCACGCGTGGCCGCGGCAGCCGCACCCAGCACTGACACCCTGGCCGAGTTGACCCGCGACTTGTCCTACACCACCAGCCATAACGCCCTGTCGGCCGCCGGTGTTGCCTATTCGGTCAAGCAACTGGCCGGCAAGGTCCAGTCCCAACTCGATGCGGCGGCGCAGATCGTCAGCAATGCCGAATCGATGATCGCCACTGAACAGGCCACTTCACAACTCAGCCAGCAAGCCCTGGGCGCCGCCAGCGAGGCCCATCGCAGCAGCGTGGCCGGGCGCAGCGAACTGGTGGAGTCCATCAGCCGCATGCACCAGCTCAGCCAGCGGGCGAATGACAGCCGGGAATTGATCGAAGCCCTGAGCGTACGCAGCGATGAAATCCAGCGGGTCAGCCTGGTGATCCAATCGATCGCCAGCCAGACCAACCTGCTGGCGCTGAACGCGGCCATCGAGGCGGCCCGGGCCGGTGAGCATGGCCGTGGGTTCGCGGTGGTGGCCGATGAAGTTCGCGGCCTGGCCGGGCGTACCGCCGCGGCAACCGGCGAAGTCGGGGTGATGGTGGCCGACATCCAGCAGCGCACCGCCCAGGTGGTGGAGCAGATCCGCCAACTGGCCGCCGACCTGGACAGTGGTGTGCAGCAGGTCGAGCACACCGGCCAGCACCTGGAGAACATCGCCCGCCTTGCAGAAGGGGTTGAAACCCAGGTCGGTGCCATTGCCCAGGGCACTGACACCAATCGCGAACAACTCGACAGCCTGTTCCACGCCATCGAGCAGATGCGCAGCGACCTGTCCATCAGCGACCAGCAGACCCAGCGCCTGGCCGAGGCGGCGGTGCAGATGGAAGGCCAGGCCGAAACCATCAGCGAACGCCTGGCCGAGGTGGGCCTCGACGATTATCACCAGCGGGTCTACGACCTCGCGCGGGAAGGGGCAAGCCAGATCGCCGCGCAGTTCGAGGCCGATATCGACCAGGGCCGTGTCAGCCTCGAGGATTTGTTCGACCGTAACTATCAACCGATCCCCAATACCCAGCCGGCCAAATACCAGACCCGCTTCGACCGCTACACCGACCAGGTCCTGCCAGCGATCCAGGAACCGCTGCTGGCCCGTCACGAGGGCCTGGTGTTTGCGATTGCCTGCACCCAGCAGGGTTATGTGCCGACCCACAATAAGGTCTTCAGCCAGCCGCTGACCGGCGATCCCCAGGTGGACACGCTGAATAACCGCACCAAGCGCAAGTTTTCCGATCGCACCGGGATCCGCTGCGGCAGCCACCAGCAACCGGTGCTGTTGCAGACCTACACCCGGGACACGGGGGAGTTGATGCATGACCTGTCCGTGCCAATCATGCTCAAGGGGCGTCATTGGGGCGGCTTGCGCTTGGGCTACAAACCCGAGAAGCCGCGCTAGGTTTCAATGCTATCGATGTGGCAAGGAAGCTTTTGTGGCGAGGGAGCTTGCTCCCGCTGGGCTGCGCAGCAGTCCCAAAGGCTGACCCCCATCAATCTGCCCCACCGAGGCGGCAGGTCCAAGGGCTGCTGCGCACCCCAGCGGGAGCAAGCTCCCTCGCCACAAGAGCGGTGGTGAATGCTATTAATGGGTCTTGCCGCTACTTGCCGTCGTGCAGGCGCACATTCAGTTGGTCCACCAGCACCGCTTCTTCGCCGTCGGCGAGCAGCCATTCCTGGAGCAGCTCTTTCTGCTGGTCCGACCAGAAATCAGCCTCCACCAGCTTGATTTCCGCGGGCAGTGGGTGGGCCACGATAAAATCGTCAATGGCCTGGCCATCGGAGGGCAGGCCGAGTTGGTCGAACAGGGTCTTGAGGTCGTGGGAAGGCTGTTCCATGGAAGTCTCCTCTGGTCGGCGCCGTCATGGCGCGTCGGTGCTTCCTTTATCTGAGGCAAGCGCTTATCAGGAGTTCGATTGGAATCAGGCTTTCAAGGCGCCTTCGTCCACGGCGGCCTTCAGCGCCCTGGCTGCTTCCCTGGCGGCCTCGGCGGCGACTTGCGAAGTCTTGAACCAGCGATCCTTTTCCACCTGGTGGCAAGTGACAGTGGTCAACGGTGGTTTGGCACGCATTACAATGACCGCTTGGAACTCGCCTTCGACTTCCCTGGCCTCGCCCCGGATAAAAAATTCGCCAATATCAAATTCCGTCACGTCGCGCCTGCTCCTCAAAATCATTATGGGTGCGCGATCCGCCATTGGACG
This sequence comes from Pseudomonas sp. SWRI179, assembly GCF_014268705.1. Taxonomy (NCBI): domain Bacteria; kingdom Pseudomonadati; phylum Pseudomonadota; class Gammaproteobacteria; order Pseudomonadales; family Pseudomonadaceae; genus Pseudomonas; species Pseudomonas sp. SWRI179. The sequence goes on from NZ_JABWRA010000009.1 coordinate 80,769, forward strand.
ACGATCTTCGCTGGACGGGCAGTATGGCAGCAGTTGCCCGTCGGCGGCTGAGTTAAGTCATGGACGAAGGCATTCAGGCGCTCTGTTCGAGACGCCTGGCCAGGTGACAGGCCTCGTTATGGTCGGTTCGGAATCCTCTTACACGTCCAGTCGATGTTTCTTCTATATGAAAAAAACACTTGCCGGCCAGGACTACCCGGTAACGCGGTTGAATCAACGAAATTGACAGGCGATCGACACCGTCAAAGCTGTTGGCTGCTCCAGCGATGCATGGGGCGAAGGGGTGGGTCAGGGGAGGGAAAGCGATCATTATGAATTCCTTTTCATGATTTACCGACGAATTGCCGGCGACTTCGAGTAGTCTCCACGCCTTGAGCTGCTCTAGAATCGGCAGAGCCGTGTGGACGGTTGCGCCTATCTAAAGCAATTTTTTTTGGGCTCGATGTCAGAAAAATGCTTTTTTAAGTGAGAAATTTCCCTAAAGTTAGTAGTCCCATCTTTTCCGATGCTCAGAGTGGCGTTTTCCTTCAGCCTCTGGCGACTCCCCGGGAAAGACGGCGAGAGCGGCAACCTTTAGTCTGCTCTTGGCCCGGGACAGGGCGCGCCGTTCATTTCGAATTTCAGTGACAGGTCCATTACGACATTACAGTCGGTACGGGTTCTCGTGGTCCGTCCTTTGCGCGGGGCGGGTCTTTTTCAAAGATGGGGATGTTTCCTTGGCAGTAAGTAATCTCGACATGCATGCGTTATTTGTACTTGGTGACCTGCGGGCAAAACTGGTCAAACAATTCCAGTCACGTTTCGTCTACATCACCGAGCAGACCGCCGAAGGTATTTATGTTGCCGAAATCGACACCGAATCGGCCCTGGTAGTCGATGACAAACCCAGGCTGGAGCTCAAGGTCGGTGATCATTTTCGCGCGGCGGTATTGCCCAGTCGCGAAGGCGGCAAGTTTGAAATCCGCTTTCGCGAAATCAAGCTGACGGTCTATGGCCTTGGCGATTACGCCTTCGTCACGACTCCCGGTGGCCAGGCCATCCTGTTCAAGGAAGGCCACAGCGTAGTGACCGTGTTCGCGGCCAATGAACAGCTGCAGGAAGGCTTGACCAAGACCTTGAAAGCGGTAACCGCCAAGGCCGCCAAGTGGCGCAAGGGCGAACTGGTCACTTTCAAGGCCAGTGAGTGACCGTTTCGGCGCCTGTGCACCCAAACCGCTGACAGTTTCGCAAGATCTCGCTGGAACCTCGGCTACAGTCAATTGACTGAACTATTCAGGGGCTTGCGTTTCGTTACGCAGGGCCGTTCAGGAATTGCTGTTATCTGGCACGAGGTGCAAAGCATGAGACGAGTTCGACAGTGGCTGGCTGCCTGGGCCACCTTCGCTGTGTTGGTTTCACCCCTTCCGGCGTCGGCCGCCACAGCGCCGATCCACTTTGCCGACTTGAACTGGGAAAGCGGCAGCCTGATCACCGATATCCTGCGGGTCATCGTCGAAAAGGGCTATGGATTGCAGACCGACACCTTGCCCGGCACCACCATCACCCTGGAAACCGCCCTGGCCAATAACGATATCCAGGTGATCGGCGAGGAGTGGGCCGGCCGCAGCCCGGTGTGGGTCAAGGCCGAGGCCGAAGGCAAGGTGGTCGCCTTGGGCGATACGGTCAAAGGCGCGACCGAAGGCTGGTGGGTGCCCGAGTATGTCATCAAGGGCGACCCGGCCAAGGGCATCAAGCCCCTGGCGCCAGACCTGCGCAGCGTCGAGGACCTGGCGCGCTACAAGCACGTGTTCAAGGACCCGGAAAGCCCCGACAAGGGCCGCTTTCTCAACAGCCCCATCGGTTGGACCTCCGAGGTGGTCAACAAGCAGAAACTCAAGGCCTATGGCCTGTCCGACAGCTACGTGAATTTTCGCAGCGGCTCGGGGGCGGCGCTGGATGCGGAAATCAGCTCGACGATCCGCCGGGGCAAGCCGATCCTGTTTTACTACTGGTCGCCCACGCCGCTGCTCGGGCGCTTCAAGCTGGTGCAGTTGCAAGAGCCGCCTTTCGATGCCGAGGCCTGGAAAACCCTGACCGACGCCGACAACCCCAACCCGAAGCCGACCCGCTCGCTGGCCTCGAAACTGTCGATTGGCGTCTCCGCACCGTTCCAGAAGCAATACCCGGACATTGCCGAGTTCTTCAGCAAGGTCGACTTGCCCATCGAGCCGTTGAACAAGGCCCTGGCCGACATGAGCGAGAAACGCACGCCACCCCGTGAAGCCGCCGAAGCGTTCCTCAAGGCGCATCCACAGGTCTGGCAGGCCTGGCTGCCCAAGGACGTCGCCGACAAGGTGTCCGCCGGTCTGTAGCGAGTACGTCAGTCAATTGAACAGTTGATCCTGGGCAAGTCGTCATTCGCTGAAAACTGGCAACCTGCGCCCGTCCAGCGAAATGCCAAATTCGAGCTAGGATGATTGTTCAACCTTTTTGAGGAGGCTGGCGAATGACGCTTTTATTGGCTCGGTCGCTGGTCGCAGTGTTTGCGACCATCAGCTTGATTCATTTGTATTGGGCCCTGGGCGGGCGGTGGGCGGCCCTGGCGGTGGTGCCCCAGGTGCCGGTGAAGCAGGGGGACGCGTTGCGACCGGCGTTCGACCCCTCGGGCTGGCTGACGTTGCTGGTGGCCCTGGCGCTGCTGATGATTGCGCTGCTGGTATGCCTGCGGGTCGGCCTGCTCGCCCAGCCGGTCACCCATCGGGCGTTGCAGTGGCTGATCAGCGCGATTGCCTTGCTGATGTTCGCCCGAGCCATTGGCGAGTCGGAGTTGGTGGGTTTCTTCAAGGAGGTCAAGGGCTCGACCTTCGCCAGGCTCGACACCTGGATCTATTCGCCGTTGTGCGTGGTGCTCGGGGCCGGGTTGTTGACGGTGGCGTGGGCCTGATTCAAGCCGTCACCCGGCCGAACACAGTTGTGGCGAGGGAGCTTGCTCCCGCTGGAGGGCGCAGCCCTCCTAAAAAGCTGAACACAAGTCAGCCTGACCCATCGAGGTGACAGGTCCAAGGGCTGCTGCGCACCCCAGCGGGAGCAAGCTCCCTCGCCACAAAAGCTGTACCGGCTCGAGATACCTGTCAGTCGGTTCGGCGGCTGCTCACTTCGGCCGGCACATCATCCCCCGCCATGCGCTTGCGGAACAGTGCCGCCCGGGCCAGCAGCAGGGTGGTCACCGGTACCGTGATCGATAGCAGGATCGGGATCAGCCAGGCGTGCAACACCGGCCCGGACTTGAGCGCCGAAAAATAGATGATCGAGGCCAATGCCACGCACCAGGCGCCCAATGTGGAGGCCAGGGCTGGTGGGTGCATGCGCTGGAAATAATCCTTCAAGCGCACCAGGCCGATCGCCCCGGCCAGGGCGAAAAAGCTGCTGAGTACCAGCAGGATCGCCACCGGGATTTCCACCCACATCGACAGTTCGCCGGTCATTCGATCACCTCGCCACGCAACAGGAACTTGGCCAGGGCAAACGAGCCGACAAAGCCGAACAGGGCGATCAGCAGCGCCGCCTCGAAATAGGTGTCACTGGCATATCGGATGCCCAGCACCAGCATCATCAGCATCGCCACGATGTACAGGTAGTCCAGGGCCAGTACCCGATCCTGGGCCGACGGGCCCTTGAACAGTCGCCACAGGGTCAACACCATCGCCAGGGAGAGCAGGAACAGGCTCAACAGGATCGCATTGGACAGCAACGGGCTCATTCGAAAATCTCCATCAAGGGGCGCTCGTAGGTGGCCTTGAAGTGCGCGATGAATGACGCCTCGTCCGGCAGGTCGAACACGTGCAGCAACAGGATGCTGCGATCCAGGGCCAGTTCCGACCAGACGGTCCCGGGAACCACCGTGGTGATCATCGACAGCGCGGCCAGGCCGTTGGCATCGCGCAGGTCCAGCGGCACCTTGATGAATCGCGAGCGAGGCGGGCGGCGGGCGGCGTTCAGCACCCCCCAGGCCACCGCCAGGTTGGACACCAGCACGTCGCGGCCCACCAGCAGGAACAGGCGCAACACCACCCACGGCCGGCGGATACGGATGGGCCGTGGGCGCAGCGGACGCATCAGCAACGGCGCCAGGAACCCCAATGCAGCACCCATCAGCAGATGGCCGGCGCTGACGGACACGTTCAGCACCAACCACAGCAGCCATAACGCCAGGGACAACCACGGGGCGGGAAACAGGCGCTTCATGGCTGTACCTCCCGCAACGCGGCGCGGGCTTCGGGGTTGGGCACGGCGCGGGTGGCGAGTACCGACATCACGTAATGTTCCGGAGTGTTCAGCGCGTCGGCGGCCGACTGGGTATAGCGCAGCAACGGCTCGGCCTTGAAGGTCAGGGCGATGCCCAGGCCCAGCAGTACGACGATCGGCAGGCATTCGAACGGCCGCAGCAACGGTGACGGGCGTTCCTGAGGTGTCCAGAAGCGTTGGATGCCCAGGCGCGAGAAGGCGATCAGTGAGGCCAGCCCCGACAGGATCAGCAGCGCCAACAAGCCCCACGCCTGGCTCGACACCGGCGCCCCGGCACTGGCGCCGAATCCTTGGGGATTGAGCAAGGCGCTCAACAGGCTCAGCTTGCCGATGAACCCCGAGAGCGGCGGCATGCCGATGATCAACAGCGCACAAAAGATAAAGCTCAAGCCGAGGAAGGCCATGGTCCAGGGAATCACTTGGCCGACCACGGCTTTCTGCTCGTCATCGAGGTTGATGCCCTTGGGCGGCTGCAAGGATTCCAGCGGCCGCGGCAAGGTGTCGAAGTCGTCGTCCAGGGACAGTTCATTGGCCGAGCGCGAACGTTCGATCAGCTCCGCCAGCAAGAACAGCGCGCAGAGCGCCAGGGTCGAGCTCACCAGGTAGAACAGCGCCGCGCCCACCAGGTTCGGTTGGGCGAAGCCGATGGCCGACAACAGGATCCCCGCCGAAACCAGGATGCTCAGGCTCGCCATGCGCTCCAGGCGTTGGGCCGCCAGAATCGCGATGGCGGCGCAGACGATGGTCGCCATGCCGCCATAGACCAGCCAGTCGGCGCCGAAATACGCCGAGGCGCCGGCCTGGCCGGAGAACAGCAGTGTCCACAGGCGCAGGATCGTGTAGACGCCGACCTTGGTCATGATTGCAAACAGCGCCGCCACCGGTGCGCTGGCGGCGCTGTAGGCCGGCACCAGCCAGAAGTTCAGCGGCCACATGCCGGCCTTGGCCAGGAACGCCACCGCGAGGATGCCGGCGCCGGCGTGCAACAAGCCGCGGTCGGCCTCCGGCACCAGCGGGATCTTCAGGGCCAGGTCGGCCATGTTCAACGTGCCGGTGACGCCGTAGATCAGCGCCGCGCCGATCAGGAACAACGACGAGGCCAGCAGATTGATGGAAATGTAATGCAGGCCCGAGGACACCCGCGCCCGGCCCGAACCGTGCAGCATCAAGCCATAGGAAGCCGCCAGCAGCACTTCGAAGAACACGAACAGGTTGAACAGATCCGCGGTCAGGAAGGCGCCGTAGAGGCCCATCAGCTGGATCTGGAACAACGCATGGAAACTGGCGCCGGCGCGGTCCCAGCGGGCCATGGCGAAGAGCAGGGCGCTGACGCCGATGATGCCGGTCAGGACCAGCATCAGCGCCGACAGGCGATCGACCACCAGGACGATGCCGAACGGCGCCTGCCAGTTGCCCGGCAGGTACACACCAATGGACGCGGGCAGGGCCTGGTCCTGGGTCCAGCGCAGCAACAGCACGGCGATGCCCAGGCCCAGCAGGCTGGACAACAGATTGATCCGGGCCTTGAGCGGGCGGTGCTTCTCGCCCAGCATCAGCATCAACGCGGCGGTCAGCAGCGGCAGCAGGATGGGCGCGGCGATCAGATGAGGCGTCAACATCATTCCTTGGGCTCCCGACCGTCCACGTGGTCGGTACCGGTCAGCCCCCGGGAGGCCAACAGCACCACCAGGAACAGCGCGGTCATGGCGAAGCTGATCACGATGGCGGTCAGCACCAGTGCCTGGGGCAGCGGGTCGGTGTAGTGCAGCAGATCCTGGGGCACGCCGTCCTTGATGATCGGCTCCTTGCCGATGAACAGGCTGCCCATGCTGAAGATGAACAGATTGACGCCGTAGGACAGCAGGCACAGGCCCATGACCACCTGGAAGGTCCGTGGCCGCAACACCAGCCAGACACCCGAGGCGGCCAGTACGCCGATTGCGATTGCGATGACTTCTTCCATCAGGCGGTGGCTCCTTTGACGGCGGCGACGGGTTTGGGTTGCAGGCCCGGTTTATGGGCCCGGACCGACTGGTGCGCCAGGGCGGTGAGGATCAACAGGGTGGAACCGACCACCACCGCGTACACGCCGATATCGAAGAACAGCGCGCTGGCCAGGTGGATATCCCCCAGCAGCGGCAGTTCGAAATGCCAGGTGTGGGTGGTCAGGAACGGATACCCCACGGCCATCGCCCCCAGGCCGGTGGCGGTGGCGAACAACAGCCCGGTGCCCATCCAGCGCAGCGGTCGCAGGCTCATTTGCGCCTCGACCCACTGAGTGCCGGCGACCATGTATTGGAGGATGAACGCGACGGACATCACCAGCCCGGCCACGAAGCCGCCACCGGGTTGATTGTGGCCGCGCATGAACAGGTAGAACGACACCACCAGGGCGATCGGCAGCAGCAGGCGCACCAGCACCGACGGCACCATCATGAAACCCAGGGCGGTATCGCTGGCATGGCGCGGGTTGACCAGGTCGGTGACCACGTCCGGCGCCAACAGGCGCTGTTGCGCCGGTAGCTGCATGCTTTCCTTCGGTGGACGGAAGCGTCGCAACAGGGCGAACACCGCCAGGGCCACCGCCACCAGCACGGTGATTTCCCCCAGGGTGTCGAAGCCCCGGAAATCCACCAGCATCACGTTGACCACGTTGCTGCCGCCGCCTTCGGGCAAGGCACGGCTCAAGTAGAACGACGAAATGTCGTTGGGCGTCTGCCGCGTGAGCATCGCATAGGACAACAGCGCCATGCCGCCGCCGACGGCGATGGACAGCAGCAAGTCCCGCACGCGCCGGATACGCGCCCGCCGCTCGCTGTTGGGCAGCGGCGAGACGTCCTCGATCCGCCGTGGCAGCCAGCGCAGGCCCAGCAGGATCAGCACCGTGGTGACCACCTCCACCACCAGTTGCGTCAAGGCCAGGTCAGGGGCGGAGAACCAGACGAAGGTCACGCAGGTCATCAGGCCGCAGACGCTGACCATGGTCAGGGCCGCGAGCCGGTGATACTTGGCCTGCCAGGCCGCGCCCAGGGCGCAGGCGATCGCCAGCAGCCACAGGGTCACGAAGACGATGGAGCCGGGAATCTTCGGCCGGTCGCCCCAGGCCAGCGTGCTGTGCAACATCGGGATAAGCCCGGCCAATACTGCCGCCAGCACCAGGAAAAACAGTTGGGCTTGCAGGCGCCGGGTGCTGATCCTGCGCTCCAGTCGCCGGCCCTGGCGCATCATCAACACCAGGCAACGCTCGAACAGCCGCTTGCCGCTGAGGCGACCGATCAACGGCGGCCGGTTGATGTGGCCTTGCTTGAATTGTTTGCGCAGCAGCAGGTACAAGACGATCCCCCCCGACATTGCCACAAGGCTCATGATCATCGGCGCGTTCAGGCCATGCCAGATCGCCAGGCTGTACTCCGGCAGCGGACCGCCCACCACGGGCAGCGCGGCGGCGGCCAGCAACGAACCCACCACCTGGGCGGGGAAAATCCCCACCAGCAGGCAGGTGAACACCAACAGCTCAACCGGTGCGCGCATCCAGCGTGGCGGTTCATGGGGCGTCAGGGGCAAGTCGGTGGCGGTGGGACCGAAGAACACGTCCACGGTGAAGCGCAGGGAGTAGGCGACGCTGAACGTCCCGGCGAGGGTGGCGATGATCGGCAGCGCCAGCTCGACCCAGGCCGTGGCGGAAATAAATACGGTCTCGGCGAAGAACATTTCCTTGGACAGGAAACCATTGAGCAGCGGCACCCCGGCCATCGCAGCGCTGGCCACCATCGCCAGGGTCGCGGTGAACGGAATCAGCCGCACCAGGCCGCTGAGCTTGCGAATGTCCCGGGTGCCGCTTTCGTGGTCGATGATCCCGGCGGCCATGAACAGCGACGCCTTGAACGTGGCATGGTTGAGGATATGGAACACCGCCGCCACGGCCGCCAGTGGACTGTTCAGGCCCAGCAGCAGGGTGATCAGCCCGAGGTGGCTGATGGTGGAGTAGGCCAAAAGACCCTTGAGGTCATTCTGGAACATCGCGCAGTAGGCGCCCAGCAGCAACGTACAGGCTCCCGCGCCGCTGACGATGTAGAACCATTCTTCACTGCCCGACAGCGACGGCCATAACCGCGCCAGCAGGAACACCCCGGCCTTGACCATGGTCGCCGAGTGCAAGTAAGCCGACACCGGCGTGGGGGCGGCCATGGCGTGGGGGAGCCAGAAATGAAAAGGGAACTGGGCGCTTTTGCTCAATGCGCCGATCAGGATCAACGGCAACAGGATGGGGTAGAGGGCATGGGCACGGATCAGGTCGCCGGCGGCCAGGACCTTGTCCAGGTCATAGCTGCCCACCACATGGCCGAGCAGCATCACCCCGGCCAACAGGCAAAGCCCGCCGGCGCCGGTCACCATCAAGGCCATATAGGCACCGCGTCGAGCGTCGGCGCGGTGATGCCAGTAGCCGATCAGCAGGAACGAAAACAAGCTGGTCAGTTCCCAGAAAAACACCATCTGGATCAGGTTGCCGGAGATCACCAACCCGAGCATGGCGCCCATGAACGCCAGGAAAAAGGCAAAGAAGCGTGGCACTGGATCGTCCGGCGACATGTAGTAGCGGGCGTACAGCGACACCAGCGTGCCGATGCCCAGCACCAGCAACGAAAACAGCCAAGCAAAACCGTCCAGGCGCAGCACGAAATCCAGGCCCAGGCTGGGCAGCCATGTGTAGCGCTCGGTGATCACGCCACCGTCGGCGATCTGCGGGTACAGCAAGGCCACCTGAACCGTGCCGGCCAGGGCGACGAGGCCGGCCAGCAGTGATTCGGCGTTACGGGCGTTATGCGGCAGCAGCGCCGCGACACAGCTGCCGATGAAGGGCAAAAGCAATAGAACTATCAGTGACATAGGCTTCTATTCGGCGGAAGGTTGTGAGGGATCATACGTGGCGTATTCCCGATCACCAACCGCGAGGGTGTCGCAGAATCCTACAGGGTAGGTGGAGTTTTCTGACTTTGCGTTGTTTGGGCAGGGGGCACCGCTCAGGAATCAGCGCGCGTATTGGAGTCGCTGGGGCGAGGTCCTGCGCAATGTCGCGCTTTATCCCTGTGGCGAGGGAGCTTGCTCCCGCTGGGCTACGCAGTAGCCCCGAAACCATTCACCCGGGTGTGTCAGGTTGATTGCATTCGGCTTCCTTGGGGCCGCTGCGCAACCCAGCGGGAGCAAGCTCCCTCGCCACAGGTCCAATCACCATCGCAGGTAACCGGCCTCACTGCTCGCGCTCAAGCCCCTCATCCACTTCGACAACACCTTTGCTGCGGGTCTTCAGCTCACTGACAATCACCGCCGCTACGATCAGCGCCGCGCCGAACAATGCGATCGCCGGCAGCCGCTCGCCCGCCAGGCGCCCGGCGATGCCGGCCCATACCGGCTCACCGGCATAGATCAGCGTGGCGCGGGTCGGCGAGACGCTTTTCTGCGCCCAGTTCATCGCCACCTGGATCGCGGCGCTGGCGGCCCCCAGGCCCACGGCGCTGGCCAGCAGCAGCATGGAGAAATCCGGGATCGCTTCCTGGGTCGGCACCACCATCAGGAACGCCAGCACCGCCGTGCTCGCCAGTTGCACCACGGTCACTCGGCGCACATCGACCTGGCCGGCGTAGGCGCTGATCAGGATGATTTCGGCGGCAATCGCGATGGCGCTGATCAGCGTGGCGATTTCACCGGGGCTGAAGTTCAGCGAGGCCCCGGCCGGACCGGACACCAGCATCAGCCCAGTGAACGCCAGCATGATACCGATGCTCGGCATCAAGCCTGGCCGCCGGCCCAGCACCAGCCATTGCAACAAGGGCACGAACGGCACGTAGAGTGCAGTGATGAACGCCGACTGGCTGCTGGGGATGGTTTGCAGGCCGACGGTCTGCAAACCGTAGCCGAGCATGATCGCCACGCCGATGAAGCACCCGGCCTTGAGTTCGAACAGCGTCAGTTCACGCAGATGCCGCCAGGAGAACAGCGCGACAAACGCGGCTGCGGCAGCGAAACGCAGGCCTACGAAAAACATCGGCCCGCTGACCGTCATGGCGTGCTGCACCAACAGGAAAGTCCCGCCCCAGATCATGGTAATCAGCACCAGCACGCATTCGGCCTTGCTGAACCTTGAGAAACGGGAGGAAGCTTGGGGGGAATTCACCGATGCCATGACCTTGCGCGCCACTTGAGGCGGACGCACAATGCGCCCGAAGTTGGGCAGTATAATGCGCAACCCTGCCATGTGAGCAATATAGTGCACAAAGAATCCGGCCAGCGGGCCTCCGTCCTGCAACACGTCAGCCAGAACGTCCGTCGTCTGCGGCATGCCGCCGAACTCAGCCAGGCGGCGCTGGCCGAGTTGTCGGGGGTCAGTCGGCGGATGCTGGTGGCCATCGAGGCCGGCGAAAAGAACGTCAGCCTGACGACCCTGGACCGGGTCGCCGAAGCCCTCGATGTCGCCTTCAGCGACTTGATCCAAGCCCCCGAAGCCCGCGACTCGAGCCGCATCAACGAACTGGTCTGGGCCGGTGTGATCCCGGGCAGCAAAGCTGTGTTGCTCGCCAAGGCCACCGCCAGCCGTGAGGTAGAACTCTGGGAATGGCGGCTGGAGCCAGGCGAGCATTACCATTCCGAGTGCGACGCAGATGGATGGAGCGAACAACTTTATGTATTCGAAGGCTGCCTGACGTTGCTGCTGGGCAGCGAAGAGCGTCGCATAGGCGTTGGAGAGTTCTTCATGTTCGCCAGCAACCAGCCCCATGCCTATCGCAACGATGGCTCGGTGGCGACGCGGTTTGTGCGCAATGTGGTGATTTGAGTCCGCCACTCATTTAGGCACCTGTCAACTCTGACAGTAGTTTCATGTGAATAGGATCCGTAGTCTTTTATTGGCGGTGGATGAAGTGATAGTCCGTCGCTTGTAAATTCTATTATCACCGAGGATCTAAAAATGAACGCTAAAGAAGAAATCAGAACTTATCGGATGTCCAAATTTCTTCCAAAACCAAGCATTGAGGGTGCGATAAATGGGACGGTGCCGCCCGAAATTGTTAGAGGTTTTACTGTTACTGCTGGCCTCCCTCCAAAAACCGGCTTAGGGGAAATGCTCGAATGTGACATGTTTTTCGAAGGGGGGATGTTTAGGTTCACAACGTGGATCAATAATGAGCACGTGGAGGCCGGCAAGGTGAGTTGGAGCTTAGGAAGTAGTATCAACCCCCTACCTGTGGGTTCGCAGGTGTCGTTGGTTTCCCGGATATCTCAAGATGACCCAATTAGCTCCGACATACAGACCTATAAGGTTGTTGCAAGCTGATTGGACGCGGCGATTGAGGCTGGTTAGAGCCCCTGGGGCAGTTGTCAGCTAGCAGAAAATTGGGCAGAGTCGTTACTGGCTTCGCTCAGCTATCGCCAATGTCTCGGCCCTCAGACCCTGCATGAAGTGAACTGCTTTATAACCAGCTTCCGAAAAATCAGGCAAGACAGTAAGGTGGCTCATCTCATTGGAACTCGCACCGTGCACGTGGCCGATGACGAGTAATCGATGAGGCGTTTACTGTTTTTATGGAAGCGTTCAATGAAAAATGACTCGACTGCGCTCGCGCCACCTCTCGCCGACATCCTCATCATCGGCGGGGGCCTGAGCGGTGCCATGCTGGCCGCGCAGCTGCTGCGCCTGCCGGGCCGGCGCGAGGTGCTGATCGTCGAGCCGCGTAGCGAGTTGGGACGGGGAGAGGCCTACAGCGCCGTAGAGCTGGGCCATACCTTGAATGGCAACGCGGCCCGCATGAGTGTCGATCCGGACAACGCCGATGACTTGACCCAATGGCTCACCGCGTTCATTGAGGCCGGCGGCTGGCCCGATTCGGATCAGCAGCACGTGCCCATCAGCGAGTTGTTTCCACCCCGGGGGATGTTTGGCCTCTATGTGCAACAACGCCTGGCCGAGGCTCGCGAGCTGGGCGCACGCAACGGCTCGACCGCCGAGCACGTGCGCGGCGAGGCCGTGGACCTGCGGCTTGCCGACGACGCCGTGATGGTGACGCTGGACGACGGCCAACGCTTGCGTGGCCGTCTAGCCGTGCTGGCCACCGGCATGTTTCCGGCGGCGCGCACCCCGCAGACCGAATCCAGCGGCTTGAACGCCGCAGCCCTCGATCCTTGGGACGTCGCTGCGATGCGCCAGCTCGATCCGCGGTCCACGGTGCTGATCATCGGCTCGGGACTGACCATGGTCGACGCCGTGGTGTCGCTGGAACAGGCCGGGCATCGCGGGCCGATCGAAGTGTTTTCCCGCCATGGCCTGCTGCCCCATGTGCGCCGCCAGCCACCCGCCTGGGTGGATTTCCTCGCCGAAGATCATAGCCTGCGTTCGCCACGCCAGTTGATGCGCGCCCTGCGCGAGCAATGCCGGCAGGCCCAAGCTCAAGGGATCGACTGGCAGGCGCCGCTGGACACCGTCCGCGCGCACATCGGGCGCTTGTGGAACCAGGCCAGCGATGTGCAGCGCCGGCAATTCGTGCGGCATGTGCGGCCATGGTGGGAGAGCCATCACCATCGCTCGCCGCCGTTGAGCGCGGAACTGGTGGCGCGCCTGCATGGGGAAGGGCGATTGCGGATTCAGGCGGCGTCGTTCAAGGGACTGGCAGCGTCTGGCGAAGGATCGGTAGCGATCAATATTCGTCGACGAGGCGAGGCTGGATTGGAAGTGGTGCAGGGCGCCGCGTTGATCAACTCCAGTGGCATTGAATATGACTGGCGTCGTGTTGCGCGACCGTTGCCGCAACAGTTGCTGGCTCGAGGATTGATCCAACCGGGGCCGTTGGCTTTGGGCATCGCCGCGCGTGCTGATGGTGCGGTGCTGGATGCCCAAGGCGAACCGGCCAGCCGCCTGTTCGCCATGGGCCCGCCGCTGCGGGGGATGTGGTGGGAAAGCACGGCGGTGACTGATGTGGCGAGCCAGGCCAAGGCGTTGGCGGGGCGATTGGTTGAACTGCAAACCCTTCTCTAGGTTGAACACAGTCCCTCTGTGGCGAGGGAGCTTGCTCCCGCTGGGCTACGAAGTAGCCCCAAAACCATTCACCCTGGTGTGTCAGATTGATTGCATTCAGCCTCTCTGGGGTTGCTGCGCAACCCAGCGGGAGCAAGCTCCCTCGCCACAGGAGCCGTTTACATGAGCGGTTTGCTCAGCAAGTTATAGCTCGTTGACCTTGACCCAGCGCTCCTCCCGTGCCGCAACGCGAATTGCCGCCGCCAATCGCTCCACTTCCCAGGCCTCTTCGAAATCCGTCCCGCCGGCGCCTTCGCCGGCCAGCGCCATGATCAGTTCCTGCACTTCCAATGTCTTCAATTCGTTGTAGCCCAACTGGTGCCCGGCAGCCGGGCTGAACGCGGCATAGCCGGGCAGATCCGGGCCGGCCAGCAAACGTTGGAAGCCGGGCTGGCCGGCGCGGCACAGGCGAAGTTCATTCAACCGTTCCTGATCGAACGCCAGGGTGCCAAGGGTGCCGCTGATCTCGAAACTCAGGTGATTCTTGTAGCCGTGCTTGAGCCAACTGCTGCTCACCGTGCCTCGGGCGCCATTGGCGAAACGCAGCAGCCCATGGACTTGATCATCCACGGCGATGGCCCGCTGTTCGGCATTGCCGGCGCTGGCAGGGCGTTGGTGGTGCACGGTCTGGCTGTCGGCACAGACGGCCTCGACATCGCCCAACAAGTGCCGGGCCATAGCGAGCAAGTGGCTGCCCAGGTCCGCCAGCGCGCCACCGGCATGGCTCGCTTCGCAGCGCCATGACCACGGTGAGGTCGGATCGGCCATGAAATCTTCGCTGAATTCACCCTGGAAACTGATGATCCGCCCCAGTTCGCCGCGCTGGATCATGTCCCGCGCCCATTGAATCATCGGGTTGTGCTGGTAGTTATAGCCGACCCGCGTCACCACCCCGGCGGCTTTGGCCGCCTGGCGCATCTGCCCGGCCTGTTCCAGGGACACCGCCAACGGCTTTTCACAATAGACTGGCTTGCCCGCCGCCAACGCGGCCATGGCCATCGGGAAGTGCAGGTGGTTGGGGGTGGTGATGGCGACCAGGTGAACCTTCGGGTCGTCGATCAGCTGTTGCCAGTCGCTGTGGGCCGTCTCGAACCCCCAGCTCTGGGCGCATTGCCGGGCACGCTGCGGATCGGCGTCGGCCAGGGCCGCCAGTTTCAGGTTCAAGGGGAGGTCGAACACCGCCTTGGCATTGTGGAACGCCAAGGCATGGGCGCGGCCCATGAAGCCGGTGCCAATCAGACCGATGCCGAGTTCACGCATGAGAAAGAGCCCTTTTTGAGTTTTTATTTTCAGAAGGGCTCTTTATGGAATAAATATTCGCTAATTGCAAATATTGGAATAAATATTCATTTCCGTGATTGCTGAAGATCCCTTTGTGGGAGCGGGCTTGCTCGCGAATGCGGTGTGTCAGTCGCAGCTGTATTCACTGATCCACCGCATTCGCGAGCAAGCCCGCTCCCACAGGGGATCTTCACGGGTCTGCCATGGGACTCACTGTCAGGACAGAAACCCACCATCCACATTCAACGCCACGCCCGTGGTGTAGCTCGACGCATCACTGGCCAGGTACAGCACCGCGCCGGCCATTTCGCTCGGGTCAGCCACGCGCTTGAGGGGGATCTGCGCCAAGGCGGTCTTCAGGATGGCGTCGTTCTTGACCAGTGCCGAGGCGAACTTGGTGTCGGTCAGGCCCGGCAACAGGGCGTTGCAGCGGATGCCGAACTGCGCGCACTCCTTGGCGAAGACCTTGGTCATGTTGATCACCGCAGCCTTGGTCACCGAGTAGATGCCCTGGAAGACCCCTGGCGAAATACCGTTGATCGACGCCACGTTGATGATGCTGCCGCCGCCGTTCTCGCGCATCAGCTTGCCGGCTTCCACCGACATGAAGAAGTAGCCGCGGATGTTCACGTCCACGGTTTTCTGGAACGCACCCAGGTCGGTGTCCAGGACGTTGCAGAATTGCGGGTTGGTGGCGGCGTTGTTCACCAGGATGTCCAGGCGCCCGAACTGTTCGCGGATGCCGGCGAACACCTGGCTGATCTGCTCCATTTCACCGATGTGGCAGGCGATGGCGGTGGCCTTGCCGCCGGCGGCGATGATCGCATCGGCCACGTGCTGGCAACCGTCGAGCTTGCGGCTGGACACGATCACATGGGCGCCTTGCTGGGCCAGCAGTTTGGCGATGGCCTCGCCGATGCCGCGGCTGGCGCCGGAAACGAAGGCGATTTTACCGTCGAGGTCGAACAACTGGGTCTTGGACATGCTGTTTCCTTGTTATGAGGGCGCTCAGAGCGTGGATTTAGCGATGACCTGCAGGCTCATCTGCTCCAGCAGTTTGTTCATCTGAACGAACTGCGCGAAGCGTTTGTCCTGGGTCTGGCCGTGGAAGAAGCGGTAGTAGATCTGCTGGACGATACCGGCCAGGCGGAACAGGCCGTAGGTGTAGTAGAAATCGAAGTTGTCGATGCGGATCCCTGCGCGCTCGGCGTAGTAGTCGACGAACTCACGGCGGGTCAACATGCCCGGCGCGTGGCTGGGCTGGCGGCGCAACAGTTGTACCGGCGCCGGGTCTTCGGCTTCGATCCAGTAGGCGAGGCTGTTGCCCAAATCCATCAACGGGTCGCCAAGGGTGGTCAGCTCCCAGTCCAGCACCCCGATGATCCGCATCGGATTTTCCGGGTCGAGGATCACGTTGTCGAAGCGGTAGTCGTTGTGGACGATGCTCGACGTCGGATGGTCGGCGGGCATCTTGTCGTTGAGCCAGGCCTTGACCGCTTCCCACTTCGGCGCGTCAGGGGTCAGGGCCTTTTCGTAGCGGTCGCTCCAGCCACGGATCTGCCGGGCCACGTAGCCTTCGGGCTTGCCCAGGTCGGCCAGGCCGCAAGCGTTGTAGTCGACGCGGTGCAGTTCGACGAGGCGGTCGATGAAGCTCTTGCACAGCGCTTCGGTGCGCTCGGCGTCAAAACCCAGCTCCGGCGGCAGCTCGGCGCGCAGGATGATGCCCTTGACCCGTTCCATCACGTAGAACTCCGCGCCCATCACCGACTCGTCGGTGCAGTGCACATAGGCTTTGGGGCAGTACGGGAAAGCATCGCGCAATTGGTTGAGGATGCGGAACTCACGGCCCATGTCATGGGCGGACTTGGCCTTGTGGCCGAACGGCGGCCGGCGCAGGACGAACTCCTGTTCGGGGTATTCCAGCAGGTAGGTCAGGTTCGACGCGCCACCGGGGAACTGGCTGATCTTCGGCAGGCCAGTCAGGCCGGGAATGTGGGCCTTGAGGTACGGGTCGATCAGGTTGGCATCGAGTTCTTCACCGTCGCGCACGCGGGTGGACTGATCAGTAAACGCCATACTTATCCCTTCTGCTTATTTTGGAGGCCATCGATCATTGGCTAATCTAATGGCGCGTGGGAGGCGTCACAAGCACGCCAGGGTCTTATAGGTTAGCGTGTTGCCGGATAATCAGCGGGCTTGATGCATGGCGGCGTGCGCGTTGGATGGGGGCGAGCTAAGGTTTTGGGGTCTGTCGCTTTCAAAGGAGCAACCGCGATGGGATGCCCGCAAGTCTGTGGCACCGCGACCCTTCAATGCAGCTTCGGCGCAGCCCCGGCGGTGCTCAATGTGCTGCCGGTCAATCGCCTGCTGACCGGCGGGATGCCGGCGGCGAACATCATGGATCACATCCCGCTGGTGAACATCACTACCTTCGGCATGTGCATGAGCCTGGCAAACCCCACCGTGGCCGCCGCCACCGCAGCGGCCCTGGGCGTGCTGACTCCCATGCCCTGCATCCCGGCCACCGCCGCCCCGTGGATCCCCGGCGGCGCCCCGACCCTGTTGCTGGGCAACATGCCGGCCATCGACGCCAACAGCACCTTGATGTGCACCTGGGCCGGGGTGATCAAGATCGTCGTGCCGGGGCAGGTGCAGATGTTGATTCCCTGACAGGCGATCTTGCAGGCATTGCACTGACCCTGTGGGAGCGAGCCTGCTCGCGATAGCGGTGGATCAGTTTGCAGTGATGTTGACTGGGCCGCCGTCATCGCGAGCAGGCTCGCTCCCACAAAGGAGTGTTCCACAAAGGGATCTGTGGCAGGCGCTTACCCTCGCTTCACTGTCTGGCCGACTCGATCTCAAGCATTGGCATGGGTCAGCCCGGTCAAAGTGTCCGCAATGGCTTTCGTGCGTTGTGCCGTGCCTTCGGTGGTCCGGCTCGAGTCTTCCAAGGCATCGAGCATTTCTCGCAAGGCGCTCACAGCGACGGACTGGTCTTCGATCTGTTGGGCGACCCCTTGGATCTCCGTCGAGAGCAGATCAATGTCCACACCGATTTCCGCCGCATTCTTGCGGGTAATCTCCGCCAGCTTGCGGACCTCATCGGCCACCACCGCAAACCCTCTGCCCATTTCACCGGCCCGCGCGGCCTCGATGGCGGCGTTGAGGGCCAACAGGTTGGTCTGACCGGCGATTTGCTGGATGACCTGGACAATCGACTGAATGCGCAAACTCGAACTGGCGAGCGCACGGGCGCCGACCACCGCTTCACCCGCTTGTGTGGCCAACTGCTCGACGGTCGTGCCGGCCTGCTCGGCGACGCCGTGTTGCCGGTCGATCGTGCCCGTCAGGTCATCCATCGACAGGTGCAGCTCGCCGGAGTAGTGCTTGATCTGCGTCGCCATCTGCGCCTGTTGCTGGCTGGCCTGCGCCAATACCTGGCCCAGGTCCGTCAGGCCGTCGAACACCGGCAGGATCGTCGGGTCCAGGCCGCGGGTGTCCAAGGCGCTGCTGAAATCATTCAGCTTGAACGCCTTGATCTGCTTGACCACCACATGGTTCAGCCCCGCCAATTTCTTGATCTGGCGGCGCAGGAAAAACGCCTTGAACTCGCCATAGTGGGCGATGAAGTTGTCGACGTACTCATCGACAAAACCGGCGCCCTTGGTGACCCTGAAGAAGAAAATCGCCGTGAGCGTCTGGTTCAGGTTCAGGCCGAGGATTTCACCAAACGTCGAGAAACCGGCCAACGGTACATCCCCGAAAATACCGGTCATGCTGCCCAGGTCGCTGCTGTTGTTGAGCCGACGCAGGATGCAGTCATTGAGAATAGCGGCCACCGGCTGGCCGCCTTTGCCCTTGAGGAATTTCTCGTAGTCGAGTCGGGTCGCCTCGCGCAGGGGCGTGCGCTTGACCATCACCAACTCTTCGCCAGGCGCCACGTCGCAGAACAGCTGGATGATCTGCTGTTGATGGTCGATGCGGGCTATGGAACGCACGAACAATTCTTCGCCCACGCGAATGGCAAATGAATAATCGGCCAGCTTCTTCTCCAATGCCTGGGCACTGCACTCGAATGCATCGCACAGCGCCTGGACCATGCTCTTGATGTTCCCCCGGCTGTCGATGACCTGGTCGATGGTGCGGTCTTCGACCGACGCGGTCAGCACGCTGAACGTCAACCCCGCCGGTTGGAAATTCTGGCTCTTGAACACCCCGAAGCGCACGTCCGCCGCGGTTTTCAAGAAGACAATCTGCGCATGGTTCTGGTAACTGCGCTGCCCATCACTGATCAGGGTCTTCTTGAAATCAGCCTTGCCACCGGCCGAGCCGCCGACGAACAGGCAGGGGAAGCGTCCAGACTCATACAGCGCTTCCATAAAGAACGACTCGGAGGCCGAAAGACCATCGAACACCACATAGGCCAAGGTATCGCGATGATCAATGGGCGTGCGCACCTGCGCCTGCTTGATGTTATTCACCAACCGCGTGATTCGCTCACGCATGGCCAAGCGCTTGCCGCCACCGCGAATGTCCTCGCACTCCAGCGGCACCATCACCACCTCGGCCGACACAATCACACTGGCGTCAAACAACTGCAGTACTACCCGATCCCAGGTTTCGCCGGTTTGGCAATACAGCGTGTTCGCAGCGTTGCACAGTTCACCCGAGGTCGTGCATAGGCTGATGGTGCTGTGGGCGAAGCGCTTCTTGATCTTGGCGGCGACCTGGTCGATGTCCAGGTGAGGGGAGATGAAACCGGTGATCAGTACTGGGGTGATACGTAGGTTGGCCAGCGTTTGGTCAAGTTCACCCGAAATGCAGGCCACGCTGACCGTCCCTTGAGTGCGGGTTCGGGCTTTGTTGAAGAGGTTCGCTAGGTTCATGGCTGGACTCGGTTGAGCGCGACGTGATGCGTACGAGGGATGCGTGGGAGTCCTTTCGCTGTAGCGGTCACGGCTGAGGGGGGCTTGTGTGGGCGTGAGCTTGTGCTATTTGCGGGGAGGGTCCATAGGGGCTTTTGGTTGGGGTTTACTAGGTCTGTTGGCCAGCGACTTTCGTATGGGTGCCAGGGGAGGGCGATGAAAAAACAGTCCCTGACCTCTAGACGAAAAAATGGCAGCCGCTATGCTTCGGTGATGGCCTCTTGCTACTTGTTATGGCCGCCAAAGCAATCCTAGGCGCGAGAGGGAATCCCCCTTCATGAGCATCGGTGATAAGTATGAGGCGAGTTTCTGAGGGGATTGAAAAGCTTCACTTTACGGAGTCACGGTTAAGTAGCCCTTTAACGGAAGGAAGAACTTTGTCTATCCCTGTATATGGGGTTCTTCCGATGGCCGGACATCCGTTGATGGCCGACGGTCCGCGATTGCCATCCGGAAAGCTGGTGTTTCGAGGTGTTGTTACATCAAAAAGGAGTTTGACCGAATACATCGGAGATCCCAAAGAGCCGGACGGCTTTAAGGATGAATATTTAATAGGGCATTTACCTCCTTTAGCAAGTGGTTCTGGTGACTGCCGAATGTATATTTTTGAGGGTTTGTTTGAGGAACCCGTTGCGTGGGTTGATTGTGATGTTTTAGCGGAGTCTTTTGAGTTAATGGTTGATGAGTGAAAGGAGGTTGGGTAAGGCGGGAGCAGGCCATGTTTCTGGGAGGGTAAATGAATATTTTGAATGTTAGAGGAGTTGCTATAGTCAATGGTGCTCTCTCGAGCGTTAGGTTGGTTGAGTTGCAAGGAGGTTTTCACGTGCAACTGCCAGACGCTTATGTGCAGATGCTTAATTCGGCAGATGGTTTTTCATTGCAAAATGGTGTGATCTTATATTCTTCTAGTGAGCTTGTTGAAAGGAATAAGACCCTGGAGGTGGATAAATATGCCTCAGCCTATCTTGCTATAGGTGACGATAGTGGTGGCCGTTCTATAATGCTTCCGCTTGCAGGTAAAGGCGTCTACCTAGTGGATCAAGGCAGTATGGATTCTGATGAATTTAAAAGGATCGGTATGTCGTTAACTGATTGGATTACTGACGGGTGTGTGATTTAACTATGTTGGGTGGGGGCTGTAGTGATTACACGGAAACAGAGAAGACAAAAAAGCAGTTAAGGATGATAAGTATGGTAACGGCAGGTTGGCAGTTTAGTGATCCTCCGAACGTCGCGGTCGTTGCAAGCCAGAAAATAGTTTTATCGGGTGGCTGGATAGCGTATGTTTCGCATGATAGCGATGATGGTGCTTGGCAGTTTCACTCCAGTCAATCGGAGCCTGTCAGCGAAGAAGATGCAATGGTAGTGAGTTTGCAAAGCATTGTGATGCTCGACCCAACCGTTATTGAGCTGGCTGATCTTCCGCTTGGATGGCATGCGTGGCGGAGCTCTAAGTCAAGTGTTTGGCAAAGAAAGATGATGTAAGGGGGGCAAGGATAGGTCGAGATTTGAATTCACCTGTAATTGGTTCGTTTCATAATCGTGATCTGTTCCTGGGAATAAATTATGACGAGTGATGAGTTGTGTGAATGCGCAAAGGCCGTTTCAACAAAAGCGGGTTTTGTCGATTTTGTTGAGATATTAAGCCGGGATTATGTAAGTAATCGTGACGAGTGGCAGAACGATACTTTGGATCAGTTTCTTTTGGGGCTCTCAGGTTTCGCAAATGACATGGGTGGATATTACAAAAATATGGGGGAAGCTGTTGATGTTGAAAAAATAACTTGGCGGATTGCTGCGGAAATGTTAATTGCTGCTACTGTTTACGAGGGGTAGCGGATCCTCGGGGGGGGGCTATATTCCTTATGTTTCTGCTGTTGGGAAAGCTTGCTTGAGCATCCAGCGCCGACTTAAATCTGCTCTATTTCGATACCATGAGTCTTGTGATGGAGTGGAGTTGTTTTAAGTGCTCAGCATCCATCCAGAAATAATTTCGGAAAAGTATGGTGAGTACCCTGACGTTCATCGATTGATAGATCTTAGGGTAGGGGAGCGAGGTTTTCGAGTTTGCCGTCAAATATCATAGGGTGAGTTAATAACTCTGGTTTCTATTGAAGAGATATTTGATATGCCAGGAGTTCCACTTTGGTTGACGGGAGAGAAATTGGTGCTGTGGGCTATAGATGAAAAGGAAAGTCCGTCAGACGAACCAACTGATTGGAGTAGGTATTGTTAGCTATGAAATATCATTTGACAGAGGGGGAGTTCAATGACCCAGCTGAATCCGAGATCCTCAATGACCTCTCGACTCACTCGGGTATGGCACTTCCAAAAAGTTATATCGACTTTCTCAAACAGCATAATGGTGGCGAGGGTTTCATAGGCGAGAATTACATTGTTTTTTGGAGTGCAGAGGAATTGGCCGACTTCAATCGGGAGTATGAAGTAGAAGTCTATGCTCCGGGCATCTTCTTGTTCGCTTCGAGCGGAGGCGGCGAGGGGTATGGCTTCGATACCGATGACGCAGCGATGCCGATAGTGCGCATCCCGTTTATAGGCATGGATCGGCGGTATGCCGAAACGCTAGCCTACGATCTCCCCGATCTATTTGCTCGGTTGGCAAACGAGGATGAATAAGCCAGGGCGCCCCAAGGGAATGGAGTTGTTCGAGATCGTACCGGTCATTTTAGGTGGCGATCCAATAAGCCCAGAAAACAAAACATGGTTGACGAGGCAACAGCATTTTGAAGCTGTGCGCTATTGGAATCAAGTTGTCAGCGGTAGGCGAAAGGAGCAGGGGTAACAATAGCGGATACTGTAGAAAATGTGAACTGCTCCAATGTTTTTTAAAGTTGACAATATGGAAGATCGGAGATTGACGCATGTATGATATTTTTCGCAGTTCTTTCTCCGAGGATTATCGTGTAGTCGATAAAGGCCTGACTGCTCTGGATATTAAAGGCGACGCTTATGGGGTGTCTGAACTGATGTCGGAGTTTGGAGGGTGTTCATTTGATAGAGCATTATATCGAGTGATGGCGCCTAGCTCGATTAGTGAGTGGAACCAAGTCATTGAATATGCGTTCCCCAATTTCGATGGGCGTGTGCAATGCTTTGCTTACGATTGGCTAGGTTGCATATTTGCGCTGGATTCAGGTCGGTTGGAAGGGGGGCATTCTGGAGTTGTTATGTTTGAGCCAGGAACCGGAGAGGCGCTAGAGATTCCCTGCAATATCGTGACTTTTCATAACGAAGAATTGATGGAGTTCCGAGAAGAGGCTTAGCTGTTAGCTTCCATATTCAATGGCTAGCTCAAGGTGCTGCTCCTAGCTATGAAGACTGTATCGGCTATAGGGTGCCATTGTTTCTCGGTGGTAAGGATGTTGTCGACAACCTAGAGGTTTCAGACCTTGATGTCTACTGGACATTAAAAGGCCAAATAATTAGGAAAACGAAGGAGCTTCCTCTAGGTTCATTGGTGGCGAATATTGTGCTTACTGATGAGAGGGAAGGAGGGTAGAGCCACGTTTCTATTCTGGCGAAACCTTTATCTTTTGACTTGACGCATATTGGGGAGTCTATGGTGAATCTGATGAGGCTAACAATGCGGTCGAGAATCTTGATGGTGTCTTCAATAGATGCTGAAGTAGCTAATAAGATAATGCCTTAAAAATATTCCCAATCTGTTGCGAGTGAGAGTAGAGTGGTGTCGAAAATTTTATCTATATTTCTACACGTCATTAAAGTGTCGATTTTGCCACTGGCGTTGTCTAGTTGTTCTCTGATAGAAATGGAACAAGTTTTTTTTGACGAGCTTCGTATCGAAAATAAGCTGGCGGTACCAATAGCCTATTGCAACGAATTCGATGCTACGACCTGTTCTGAGGTAGTCCAGAGCGGCAGAAGCTACAGCGTAATTTTCGTTTCGCACGTTGATAATGACAGTGACGAAGAGAGGTTAGAATCATTTGATCGTCAAAACATTAAGGTCTGTGGAAAGGTCCTCGATATCAAGCTGATTCGCTCAGTGTCGCCAATAGTCAATCGTGACAAGGACCATTCCGAGATCATCATCGATAGGGCAGTAAGCGATAAATTTTGTCAAGGGTAAACGGGGGGCAGACCCTGAGGGACCCCGGCTGTCAATTGTTGGAAACTAATCGTTTCTGGAGGTTGAATTCAATGCAATATGTAAATCTGCTTGGCATGCACCCTAGCTGCGTGGAACTGCGACCATTTGCGAAAAGATTCTTCGATGCCCTAGACGTCAGTGATGGGGAAGAGCGCGAGAGCAGTAATTACATTGATGGTTATTATTTTAAGGGTTCCCTTGGTGGCATGACTTTCTCCGTCGCTATTTCAGACGAAGATGCGCATGAAAACGTACCGTACTGGATTCACATTTCAGCGGACTTGGTCACACCTGAAGCTCTGGAAGATGCGGTTTCCCAGTTGATTCGAGATAAGGTACTTCCAATGGGATTTCAGTTGGTCCGTATTGTTAACTTCGGCAAGCGAGGTGAGCTGCGAATTGACTACTGACATGTCAAGCGTGATAAAGATAAGATAATATTGTTATTGGTAGCGTTGTGATGACGGATTTTGCCGATGGCGAGATTTTCAGATTGGATCACGGTGACCAACGCACTTGAGAAGTCAGAAGGCAACAGAAAGATAGGGCTCTAATAAATGAAGTTTACAATGAGCGTAGTCGAAAAATTTGAGTTGTCAGATGGAGTTACGATCGTCGCTTGTAAAGGCTGTAACTCCAATGTTGATGTTATCGGAAAACGATTTTATCCGGTTTCTGGTGATAAGGTTCGACAGCCTCTGACGATAGTTTGTGAGCGTAAGATGCTAAATCAACAATCGAATCTTGATCAAAAGGCTTTTGAAATAAGAGATGTTGTGGATCTGACGCAAGAAGAGGCAAGAAGTGGCGGTTGGCAGTTGGTCGTAGAATAAGATCAAGAGGGCTTAACGGGGGGGCAAAATTCTGGCTCACTTGAAGTAGTGCTATTAACGCTTTGTTGCGTTCTTTAAAGGCTAAATAGAATGCTAGCGATTGTCGGGTAAAAGCATTACGCACAAGTAGATTCTGAGTTTGGCGATAAAAATTATCTGTTTTGAGGGTTGGCTGGGTGAGTTCTCCAAATATTTTTTGGCTTGAGCGAAGATGATAATTCAATGAGGTTGATTTATCGTCTTGAGCATGACTTGGAAAGAGATCACGAAAGAGTATCGTTGACTCAAGCTTTAACATTGGATAAAACTCGCCCGCTTATAGGGCTTAAAGGAACCTATGGGCTTTTTGGATCAGTAGATTGGTGGGATAGCATCCGCCAAGGACAAATGCCACTGTTATTCGTTTCTGGCGTCATTTTGCGGGCTTATGTTGCGGGGCAAGATAAGCATCAAGCAAATAATATGCTTGATTTAAAGCTAGAAGACGGCTCGGTGCGAGCTGTTGGTATTTATGTCAACGACAGGGAAGACGTTCGGTTGTTTCGGTCTGGTTACAAAGCTAGTGTTGTGTATGCGTTAGATGAATTGAAACAACAGCCGGCTTCTGATGGTAGTGTGAATTATTCGAAGGTTGCATTGGAGATGGCGGTTTCGTTGCAGTCTGTTATATAGCGAAAGCCAGTTGGCAGCTTTGGGGCAGTGCGGGCAGATCAAGTCTTCTGATGTATTTTGATTGACTGAAACAGTAGGGGAATAGAAAAGGGTGCTGTCTCTTCTGGAGTTGACTAAGTTTTTGGTCCGACTTGTACGAAAGGACTCTCCATATGCCACGCAGAGCATGCGTCTCGATGCCTGGCGTATCCTTGCGTTCAGTTCTATGGGGCAACGAGGCATATTTGTTCCGAACGGTGATAGCTTGAATGGGTGGAAGCCATGGTGATGAAGAGGTTGATGAGCTTGGATGAAATGGAGCCAATCGCTAAGGAGGCTACGCGTCTGGCGTTAAGTGAGTATCCGGAACCGTCGAAAGAGGATCAGTCCAATTGGACGCTAGGGAAATTCGAAACTGAGGGCGAGGGCGTGTTTGAAATATACATACCTTCCGAGCAGCCGTTGGACGCAAAGGTGATTAGTCGATCCCGAGTTGATCGCAAGACTGGGGCGGTCAACGTCGAGGTCTTCCTGAAGAGTTAGGCTCTGTACGAAAAGGAATGTTGCAAACACGGCATAGCACAAGCTAACGAGACCATCGCAGCATAACTTTTCGCGAGCTTGTCGAGGCGTGTGACGATGCAGCGGCTTTATTTCAGCCAGCCGAACATGTGTTCGATGATGTTTCGCGGCCGGTATTTTGGCCGATACAACAAGCTAGGCAGGCCGGGCTTGGTTTTGCATTTCATGGGCCGCAGAGGGATTATCGGCTGCATCCGGTAACGGTCACAGTAGCGACTCAGAGCTTCAGCATTGTAGGTTCTGGGGATCCCTTAGGAACAGACCACGTTTTTCGGTAATCGTGGTCTATCCCCGGTTTCCTTTACAGAAATTTGTCTAGCGGCACAAAATATGAACGATCTATTGCGAGTGAGAGCGATGTCAAAAATCTTATCTATATTTCTAAACGTCATTAAGATGTCTTGTCCGCCGCTCGCGTTGTCTGGCTGTTTTCTGATGCCGGACTTGGAACAGGTTTTTGTAGACGAGCTACGTATTAAGAATAATCAGGAAACGCCAATAATTTATTGCAATGAGTTTGATGCTACGAGCTGTTTTAAGGTGATCCAGAGTGGCGGAACCGAGAGTGTAATGTTCTATTCGCATGTCGATAGTGACGAAGAAAACTCAGAGGCATTCGACCGTCAAAAAATTAAGATCTGTGGAAAGGTCCTCGATATCAAGATGATTCGCACCGTGTCCCCAGTGGTCAAGTATGACAAAGCCCATTCAGAGATCATCATTAACAGAGCGGTAAGCGATAAATTTTGTCAATAGGGGAGGACATGGGGATAAACCCTGAGGGCTTAGTGTCCCCGGTTTCCGCTGGTCGATTGGAGATCCAAGATGAGCACCGTCGTACCGTAGCCGCTAAGAAAGCAGGTTTGAATAAAATTTCGGTTCTTGTATGGGAGTGATGTCATGAAGGGGAAATATCAGGCCGCTTTCATTCTTCCTGAAGGGGCAAGAAAAGAGTTGGGTCAGGATGGATGGGAGTTTGAGACGAGCAATCGTTTGCCGTTAGAGTTTAAAGAATGTCTGATTGATAGCTTGGGGTTGAGCTTTCTGAGTGAAAAACTTGAGATCGAAATTTATTCAGGTTTTGAGTTGGAGGTTTCTTTTTTCTACGATGTTGATCAGCAAATTGAGTTTGTTTATATAAAAGTTTATGGCGATGGATGGCCTAGCACTCTAAGTGTAATCAGGGATCTAAAATTGGCCGGGGCATGGGAACTGTTTGTTCCCGATAAAAAAGGAGAAACGGGGACAGACCACGTTTTCTGATGAAATTGAAGCAATGATCGGGCGGGGAGCTCAGTGAGGCCGACCGGGGCACCCGGAAAGCGATGCTGTCTTGGTTTGGAAACGTAGTCTGTCTCCGTTTTTTCCTTAGGTAGAGGCGTAAAGGTGGCGATAGTTTTTATTATTCCTTTTCATGTTCGGCCGCTTGAGTCGTCAATCATGCCGTCCGATTTTTCTGGGGCATATGTAAGTTGCTATGCGTCTGGAATTGATTATGTTGATGCTACTCAGAAAGCGCTAAAGCGGCTCTCTGATGATGGTCTGTATCCAATTGAAATTTTGGAGCCAATCCATGAGATGAACTCTGGAGACTGGTTCGAACACATAAAAGAGCAGTGGGTAGATCACTTTGAGTCTATGCCAACGCAGCTTGAGTTTGAAG
This sequence comes from Pseudomonas sp. SWRI179, assembly GCF_014268705.1. NCBI lineage: Bacteria > Pseudomonadati > Pseudomonadota > Gammaproteobacteria > Pseudomonadales > Pseudomonadaceae > Pseudomonas > Pseudomonas sp. SWRI179. Next base: position 108,181 of record NZ_JABWRA010000009.1, read on the forward strand.
AGGCGATGCAGAACAACAAAGTGGTATATGGGCCTTTTGGTTCATATTCCTAGCAGTGGAGCTTCTGGAGGTAGTAGTTTTTTTGCTTCATCCATCTGCTGATTAATTACAAGTGAATTGATCTTGTGGGCCAGTGGTGTTACGTCAGTAATCCGCTGAATCCATTCTTCGGTATATAAAAGGACGGCCTCTTGGCTGAGGCCTATCTGGATGGCGCGATACGGCAGTGGTTGCAGTAGTAGATTGCGCTCTGGGTCCCACTGAACACGTACCGAGGAGCGGCTTTTGAGTTGTTTCCATTCCTCGTGGCTCATGTTAGGTTCAGAATGGCTAGAGCAGCTATGTGCCAGTGCCCACTCGAAACCTTCGCGGGTTATGTCGATGGCAAGGATGCGTTTTTGGCCTTCGTCCTTGAATCCCCAACCGGCGCGATACATCATCCACAGAAATGATGGCTTAATCCACGTCATGCGCTCCATTTTAAAGGGAGGCGAAACAAACGTTCCGCGTGTTAACGCACTGTCGGCAATAGCATCGGAATAGGCTTGATAAACACGAATGGTTTTATCGTCATAAACAGCGCGGATTTGTTGGAGAGCGGTTTGATACATTGTTTTTTCCTCGCTGTAAGTCATCGGTTTGAAAGGTCTTTTTATGAGGGCGCCGCGGATGAAGGGAGCGGTCGTGCATGATCAGCCAAGGATACTCCTATGGAGAAAGCCTGAAGACCCCTCGGCTGGGAATGGGGCCTCTCTACGGTAAACCAAGGAACCACCACCATTCGTTCCCGCCAGGCAGGAAAAATGGAAGTAGGCCGCATTTTCTGATGAAATTGAAGCAAAGATTGGACGGCGAGCTCAACGAGGCCGTCCGGGGCGCCTGGGAAAGCGATTACTGTCTTAATTTAGAAAACGTGGTCTATCTCCGTTTCCCCCCGGCTGCCTAACCAGAGTCTCAAAAATAGGATGGAAAAAATGTCTCCGTTCAAGATACTGATTGGGTTGGGTTTGATGAGTTGGTCGACACTTGTTTTTGGGTTTAGAAGGGGGTGGGTAAAGAGAGAGGACATTTTTGATTACGCTGTCAATCAGCTTGTGAGTGGCAGTCATGCTAGTAATGAGAATGTCGCTATCATTGCCGGGGGGGAGGATTTAAGTGATGATGAGCTTATTGGTCTGATTTCAACGTTAGAGAGCACAAGTAGGGCTTCAGACGTAGATAAGTGGCGACTGGGATTCTTATTATGGATAGAAGCATTAGATGGCTCTTACGAAGAGAAGATAAATTTCCTTCAGGAAGCTTATGCGGATTTTGACTACCCAGAGGATATGTCTTCTTGCAGCTTATATTCTCAAGATGAGATTCCTCCGCTTTTAGCAATGCGTGATGTTGTGGCTGCATTGAAAGAACGGTTTTTGCTTGGGAGAAGCGGGGCAGACCACGTTCTCTGATGAAGTTGAAGCAATTATCGGACGGAGAACTCAGCGAGGCCGGCCGGGAGGTGCAGCGCAGCGATTGCTGTCTTGGTTTTTGGAAATGTGGTCTGTCGCCGTTTACTCGCAAAAACTGGTGAAATGAATTTGATGAAATACTACGAAGCCGATAGCGTTAGGATAAAATTTGACCGATTAATTGCGAGTGAGAGCGATGTCAAGAATTTTATTTGTATCTCTAAGCGTCCTTAGAATATTGGGTTTGCCGCTGGTGTTGTCTGGTTGTTTTCTGGCACAGAACTTGGAGGAACAAGTTTTTTTATACGAGTTGCGCATTGTAAATAAACTTGCAGTGCCAATAGCTTACTGTGAAGACTTCGAAGCTGCGTCTTGTCCTAACGTGGTCCAGAGTGGAGGAAGCGAGCGAGAAATTTTCAGTTCGCATGTCGAAAATCGCACTGATGAAGAGACGCTAAGGTCATTCAATCGCCAAAAGATCAAGATCTGTGGGAAGCTCGTTGAACTCAAGCTAATCAGCTCAGTTTCACCGGTAGTCAAGCATGACAAAGATCATTTCGAGATCATCATCGACACTTCGGTGAGCGATACGTTTTGCCAGTCGGAGGTATCAGGATAACGGGGGACAAATCCTGAGGGATCACCATAAATCTGCTCCAATACCTGTGCCTCTTGATGTACCCCTGCTCGCAACGCGTGCTCAAGCCTCTCAAAGGTGCTTCGAGAATTTGAGCTGCGTCCGCAAAACGTGTCTGTCCCTGATGGACTGCGAGCATTGGGGCTCGTGTAGGAAACTTCTGAAAATCCCACCAAAAGCACTATTCTATTCCTAAGCCTCTCGCCGAAGGTTTTCTGTCGCGTTACGCTCTGGATGTCGCTGCACATTCAGCGACCGGGCTTGGTAACCCGGTGGAATAAGGCGTAACAGTGCACAGACAGGATTGCAGGCTTTCAGGCCTGCGATTTTGTTTTATGGCAGCTGTGCGTGGGACGTCTTCTGACGTGCCGGTTCCTTGATTCCCCGGTTTACCAACCTGCGCACAGCTGCCACCCATTCGCTTGGTAACGGATGCGGCAGCTCTTCGAATCAAGGGAGTTGAACAATGCATATCAATAGATCAAAAAAACGGCCTCATCTGCTCCGCAGCTCTGTATCGCGGTCCTGCTGCATCTCAGTCAGTGGAGATCGCAAATGACCGAACGATCAGAAGCAAAAACCGTCGGCCACACCCCATTTCATTATTGCTCCGACCGTCCGCTGTTCCGCGTTAACGGCGGTGTCCCGTTAACGAAGTAACGAAGGTAGGACTGAAAAATATGGCCTTTTACATTGAAATGGACAAGATTGCTGATACCGAGGAGTACGTTGACTACTCTTTTGGGCGGGGTGCGGATGTTGGTGTTCTTAGGCTAAACAAAGTGCGGGGAACGCTAACGGTACTTGCTGCGTGCCCATTAGACCAAGACGGAGAATGGATGCAGAGGGCAAGCATGAAATTAGCGAGGCTCTGGAAGGAAGGTATATATCCTGAAAAAACTCAATGGGCCTCGTAAGTCAGGGGGCGCGGGGGCAGCCTATGAGGGGGGCGATTTATTTACTGAAATCAAGAAGTTGGAATTTCTGCAAAGACCTGCAAGAGTCGGTAGCCGTGTATCGCTGGCAAACCGTTTTTTTGCAGAGCGGGAGTTGGCGAGTTTGTTTGCGAAGACGTCTGCACATTCAGCATCGAGGCGAACTGATCCACCGCTTTCGCGAGCAGGCTCGCTCCCACAGGGGGCTGTATTGGTCAGAAAACTGAGGTTCACCGCCGATCCAGTGTGGGAGCGAGCCTGCTCGCGATGATGTCGGCACATTCAGCATCGATGTTAGCTGATCCACCGCTTTCGCGAGCAAGCCCGCTCCCACAGGGCCTCAGCCCAAATCCCCAGCCGCATGCCGCTCCGGCACCTGGCTCGCTTCATCGCCCCACGTGCGGTTGACCCGCTGCCCACGCTTTACGGCCGGGCGCTTGGCGATCTCTTCCGCCCAGCGCTGCACATGGGTGTACTCGTGAGCACTCAGGAATTCGGCGGCGCCGTACACGTTGTTGCGCACCAGTTGCCCATACCAGGGCCAGACCGCGATGTCGGCGATGGTGTAGTCATCGCCGGCCAGGTATTGGCTTTCGCCAAGGCGGCGGTCCAGGACGTCGAGTTGGCGCTTGGCTTCCATGGTGAAGCGATTGATCGGGTATTCGAGTTTCTCCGGCGCGTAGGCGTAGAAATGCCCGAAGCCACCGCCCAGGTACGGTGCAGAGCCCATCTGCCAGAACAGCCAATTCAGGGTTTCGGTGCGACCTGCCGGGTCGGTGGGCAGGAGGGCGCCGAATTTTTCCGCCAGGTACAGCAGGATCGAACCGGACTCGAAGACACGGATGGCGGGTTCCACGCTGCGGTCCAGCAGGGCCGGGATCTTGGAGTTGGGGTTGACCTCGACAAAGCCGCTGGAGAACTGATCGCCCTCGTTGATGCGGATCAGCCAGGCGTCGTACTCCGCGCCCGCATGACCCAGCGCCAGCAGCTCCTCCAGCAGGATGGTCACCTTCACGCCGTTGGGCGTGGCCAGGGAGTAGAGCTGCAGCGGGTGCTTGCCAACGGGCAAGGTTTTTTCGTGGGTCGGCCCGGCGACCGGGCGGTTGATGCTGGCGAAATGGCCGCCAGACGGGGCGTCGTTTTTCCAGACCTTGGGCGGAACGTAGGACGCTTTACTCATCGGGACATACCTCATCGTTGCTTGCGGTGTGATCCCCCAGAGTCTACCGCTGTTCGTTCATGATTCGTGCGACTTCACCGGATGCCTTGAGTTTTTCGAAAGCGAGTTGGGCCTTGGCGACGACTTCATCCGGCGTGCTCAGGCTGAAGGCCAGGTGGACCCTGTGGGGTTGTTCGTCGAGGGTATAGACCTCTTCCAGCGAAGTGAAATCCACCTGGGCATCCTTGCTCATCAGGCGCGCGGTATTCTCCGGCATCGGCAGTAACTGGATCTGGCGATTCAGCAGTTTTTCAAAGTTGTCGTGGTTGTTGGCCGAGATGACCAGCCGGGTGAATCCACGTTGTTGCAGGTAGATCTGCTTGGCGTCGTTTCGCACCACGCCGATGCTGTACTGCTTGGCTTCTTCGAGGCTGTTGACGGCGATGTCTTTATTGTCGCGCAATTTATAGAGCCGGCTCGCCACGCGATGTATTTCACCCACCCATTTGAATAATTGTTCGCGGGCCGGGGTGCGGTCCAACGGGAAGATCAGCACGTTGGGCTCGTGCAGCGCCTTTTCGTAGGCCCGGGCCCATGGGTACAGCGACAGGCTGTAATCGGTGAGCTGCGCGCTTTTCAGCGTTTCTTCGGCGATGCGAATGCCCGGCCCGATGACCTTGTCGTCACGCTGATGGGCGTACAGGGAGTCTTCGGTCACGACTTCGATCGTGTCGGCGTGGCTGTGCAGGCTGATCGAGGCGAGTAGCAAGCACGAGCAGAGTATCAGGCGATAGTGCATAGATAGACCTCATGGCGCGCGAGAGTAATTACAGGGCGACGCGGTCGCGTCCCTGGTGTTTGGCCCGGTACAGCGCCTGGTCGGCGCGTTGCAACAGTTGATCGAAATGGTCCATGGTCTGCGTGTCCAACTCGGCGACGCCGATGCTCACGGTGACGAAAGGTGAAACCTTGGAACCGCTGTGGGGCAGCTCACGTTCCGCCAGGCTGGCGCGCAAGCGTTGGGCGGCTTCGCAGGCTTGGGCCGCGTCGACGTTGGGCAGGACCACGACGAACTCTTCGCCGCCTACGCGGGCGGTCAGTTCGCCTGAGCGGCCGAACACAGTGCGCAGGGTTTCGGCGATCTCTTTCAGGCACAGGTCGCCCTGCATGTGGCCGTAGGTGTCGTTGTAGATCTTGAAGAAATCGACGTCGCACATGAGCACGGCCAGCGGGGTGTTGTGGCGGATCGCCCGGCGAAACTCGATCTCCTTCAATTCGTCGAAATAGCGACGGTTGGCCAGGCCCGTCAAGGCATCGTGACGGGACAGCGCTTCAAGCGACTGGTTCGCCGCCTTCAGTTCCGCGGTGCGTGCCTCGACCAGTTCGGCCATTTGATCGCGGCTGGCGGCCAAGGCCAGTTCGTCCGAGTGTTGGCGTTCGAGGTGCGCGCGCAGATTGTCCTGGAGTTCATTGACCTGGAACTCGAGCAGGCTCAGTTCGTCCTGGCGCTGCACCGCTCGTTGCAGCTTGAGATGATGCTTGAGGGTGTGCGGCGCGAGTTCACCCAGATGACGGGCGATATGCACCACATGCACGGTCACCAGGCGGTTGAACATGGTCATGACCAACCCAGCCAGCAGCAAGGACTGGATGAGCTGGGTGATGACGATGCCGCGTGCTTCGCTCCAGAGGCGCTCCCACAGCAGGTTATTGTCGCCTTCAATGGTCAGCTCACCGACTTTTTCATGGGCCCCGGCGTAGGGGTGGGCGATAAGCTGGCGATGCAGCACCGGCACCACGCCCGATTGATCGACGGTGTAGCGCTTGAGTTCGATGACTTCCGGCGCTTGTCCCGGGCGCAAGATGTTCAACACCACGCGACCCACGGGAGCGGCCGCGGCGACGCTGGTGATTTGCTGGTCGAGAGATTCACGATCCAGTTCCCAAATGGCGTAGGCCAGGGTGTTCTGGAAGACCTGATCGATCAGGGCCAATTCCGAATTCATGTCCGCCAGGTTGTTTTCCCAGGCCTGCCAGGTGCGCCAGGTCACCATGGCCAGGGTAAAGACCAGGCAGAACAACAGCGTTGCCAGCACAAGGCGCCGGCCCAGGGAACTGAACGCCTTGGTCGCTGGTGGCAGGGAGGACGTCGTGCGGAAAGGGTCACCCATGTCATAACCATTTGCGCAGGATGGCGTCGTAGACCCCGTTGCGCCGGATGGTTTCAAGGCCGACGCGGAACTTCTCCACGGTTTCGGCCGGCGTCTTGCGGCTGAACGCCATGTTCAGGCCGTCCGGGCTGCTCAGTTCGGGTAGCGCCAGGGAGCGGATCAGCACCTTGTCCGGGTCTTCGCCGTTCTGGCGCGTCAGGTACAGCGCGTTGAGCTCATTGGAAATCCACAGCTCCACGTGATCGACCTTGAGCTTGCGGTAGTTGTGTTCGTACTTGGTGCTCGACTGCAAGTCTTCGCCGATGCGAAAGCCTTTCGAGACCAGGTACTGCTCGCCCACGTCCTGATTGACCGTGGCGATCTGATGACCATGGGCATCGGCCAGCGAGTTGAGTTTTACCGGCCGGTCTGCCAGGGAATAGATGTACCACTGCGTCGGGCCAATGGTGCCGACCCACTGGAAAAGCGATTGCCGTGCAGGCGTGCGGACGATCGAATAGATCAGCACATTGCTTTCATTGAGCGCCATTTCGTAGGCTCGGGCCCAGGGCATGGGCTGGATGGGTGCGTCCATGCCGACTTCCTTGAGCACGGCCTGGACCACCTCGGTGCTCATGCCGGTCACGCGCCCGTCCTGCGTCATGTTGTAGGGCGGCAACTCCTCCGTCACGATGCGCAGCGGTGTCTCTGCCGCGCAAGCGCTTGCAGCGAGGAACATCAGGACGCCCCACATCAGCAGGCGATTCAGCGGCAAACCCATTGATCATTACCCTATGCAACTGGCAGAGCCCGGCAAGGCCAGGGGCTATCATTGATAGGGTTATCGGCTGGGCTGGCGCCGGCTTGAATCCGGCCTGTCGGAACCGCAAGCCCAGCCGATGGGGGGCGGTAAATGCCCAGAGGAAAGCTTTTGTGGGAGCGGGCTTGCTCGCGAACGCAGACTGTCAGCCAACGATGATGTTGAATCTGATAATGCCTTCGCGAGCAAGCCCGCTCCCACGGGGTTGCGCAGTCTTTTTTGGGATGGGCTCACGCCACATCAACGCAAGGTAACGCCCTCAAGCCTTGACCCAACGCTGGCGACTCCAACCGCTTAACGTATCGACGGCCAACACCAGCAACAGCATCGCCAGAATCACCGTGCTGCCTTGGGCTTCCTGGAACAGGCTGAGGCTGACGTAGAGCATTTGCCCCAAGCCCCCGGCACCGACGAAGCCGAGCACGCTGGCCATGCGGATATTGTTTTCCCAGCGATACAGGACATAGGCCAGCAGTTGCGGCAGGAGATTGGGCAGCGTGCCGTAACAGAACGCCAACACGGCGTTGCCGCCTTGCAGGCGGATGGCGTCGGCAGGTTCGGAGGGGGTATTTTCCAGGGCTTCGGCGAACAGCCGGCCGAGCACGCCGGTGGTGTGCAGGGCCAAGGCCAGGGTGCCGGCATTCGGGCCAAGCCCGGCGGCCAGGACCATCAGCGCGGCCCACACCAGTTCTGGAACGGCACGCAAGGCGTTGAGCACCAGGCGCGATGCGCTCTGCAGGGGCCAGCCAAAGCGCCCGGCTGCCGGCAAGGCCAACAGCAGGCCGAACACCGCTGCGAGCAGGGTGCCCAGGGCCGACATGGCCAGGGTTTCCAGGGCGCCGTGACCGATCGCCTTCAAATGGGCCGGGCTCAGGTCTGGACTGAAGAAACGCTGCGCATAAGCGCCCATCTGGTGCAGATTGCGACTGTCGCCGAGTTCGCCCAGGTCGATGCCGAGGTAAACGAACGAGGCGATGACCGCCGCGCCGAGGCACAGGACAATGGCCGCGTTGATCAGGCGATTCATGCCAGCCTCCAGCGCAGCAGGCGGCTGAGTTGATCGGCGAGCAGCACCAGTGCCAGGAATGTCAGCAGCAGGCTGGCCACTTCGCCGCCGGCGAACATGCGCAGCGACAGGTCCATCTGCTGGCCCAGGCCCCCGGCACCGACGAAACCCATCACCACCGAGGCGCGGATCGCGCACTCCCAGCGATACACCGTGTACGACAACAGTTCCGCCGCGACATTGGGCAGGATCCCGTAGCAGAAGGCGGCGAGTCGGCTGCTGCCGGACTGCAAGAGTGCGTGGGCCGGACGCTGGTCGACCGATTCGTAGATTTCCGCGTAGACCTTGCCCAGCATGCCGCTGTAGGTAATCGCGATCGCCAGTACGCCGGCCGTGGGGCCGAGGCCGACGGCGCGGACGAAGAGCAGTGCCCAGACGATTTCCGGGACGCTGCGCAAGAAGATCAACAGGCCGCGTACCGGCCAGCGCAGCAGTTGGCCCCAATAGCCAGGGTGGCCGGCACGGGAGGCCGCCGACAGTGACAGGGCGCGGCTGGCCAGCAGGCTCGCGGGCACCGCCAGCAGCAACGCCAGGGCCATGCCCGCCGTGGCGATGGCCAGCGTCTGCAAGGTGGCCTGCCACAGCAGTTCAACGAATTCGTCGCCATGGGCGGGCGGCCAGAACGCCGCGACAAAGCGGCCCATCTCGCTCTGGCTGTCACTCGCGACCAATACGCTGAGGTCCAATTCGCTGAACCGGATGCCCGGCCACAGCAGCACAAGGGCCAGCAAGCTGATCAGCAGGCGAGGGCGGGTGGCGGGGTCTCGGGTATCGCGTGTCAGCATCGGGGGATCTGCACGCTCAAGGTAGTAGGGGGCGTTGGTGAAGGCTGCAGTTGATCGTTGGCGTAGAGCGTGTCGAGCAGCGGACGGTCGACCGCCTCGGTGGGCAGGTCGAACAGGATCTGCCCCTCACGCAGGCCAATGACCCGGGAAAAATGCGCCAAGGCCAGTTCCACCGCGTGCAGGCTGGCGACCAGGGTCACGTTGTGTTCCCGGGCATGCTGGCAAAGCACCGAAAGCGTATGTTCGGCCAATACCGGGTCCATGGCCGAAACCGGCTCGTCGGCCAGCAACACCTCCGGCGCCTGGTACAACACTCGGGCGATGCCCACGCGTTGCAGTTGACCGCCGGACAGTTGCTGGCATTGCGCGAACAGTTTGTCGCCCAGGTCCAGCCGGGCCAATGCCGCCCTGGCGCCGGGAATGTCCAGCGGGTGCAGCAGATTCAACAGGCTTTTACCAATGCCCCACTGACCGAGCTTTCCGGCCAGGACCGCCGTGACCACCCGCTGGCGTGGCGGCAGGGGCGGCGCTTGGTGGATCAGGCCGATGCGCGCGCGCAAGCGCTGCCGCTGACGGGCAGGCAGCTGCCAGGCTCGCTCGCCGAGCAGTTGCACCTCGCCGCTGCCCGGGCGCAGGGCGGTGGCCAGCAGGTTGAGCAGGCTCGACTTGCCGGCACCGGACGGGCCGATGACCGCGACCTGTTCGCCGGCGCCGATGTGCAAGTCGATGCCTCGCAACGCCTGGACGCCGTTGGCATGGGTCACGCTGACCTGGGTCAGTTGCAGGGTCATTTGAGCAGTTCGGCGGCGCGCGCGGCGTCCTCGATGCCCTTGTAGTTCTCAGGCTTGGTTTCGATGAAGCGGCTGGCGGCTTGCAGGTCGAGGATTTCCTTGTCCTTCGGGTTGGCCGGATCGAGGGCCAGGAAGGCCGCCTTGATCTTGGCCGCCAACGCCGGGTCGAGGGTTCCGCGCACGGTCCAGTTGTAGTCGAAGTAGGTGGGGGTGGTGGCGAACACCTTGACCTTGGCCGTGTCTACCTTGCCGGCCGCGACCAGTTTTTCCCAGACGCTGGCGTTTAGCACCCCGGCGTCTACCTTGCCGGCCTGGACCCAGGCGACGGTGGCGTCATGGGCGCCCGAATAACCCACGCGGCTGAAGTAGGTTTCCGGCTTGATGCCGTCCTGGAGCATGAAATAGCGCGGCATGAGGCTGCCGGACGTCGACGACACCGAACCAAAGGCGAAACTCTTGCCTTTGAGGTCGGCCAGGGATTTGACGGCAGGGTCGGCGGTGATGAATTTACTGGTGAACTGGGCGTCCTGTTCGCGCTGGACCAGGGGGATGGCGTTGCCGGTTTTCAGGCGCGCCTGTACGAAGGTGAAGCCACCCAGCCAGGCCATGTCGATCCGGTCGGTGGCCAGCGCCTCGACTACGGCCGGGTAGTCGCTCACGGGGACGAACTCGACCTTCATGCCGGTCTGCTGTTCCAGGTAAGCCCCCAGTGGCTTGAACTTGCGCAGCAGCTCGGTCGGGGCTTCGTCGGGAATCGCGCTGACTTTCAGGGTGTCGGCGGCCTGCGCCAGCCAACTGCAAAACGACAGGGCAACACCAGCGGCCAACGCCAAGGACGGCTTGAGCATGAAGGATCTCCGATACAGGAAGGCAAGGAAATATTGAAGCGTCAGCCCACAGGGGTGGTACGCCGTTCTGTGAGGGTAGACGAAGGAAAGGGATGTTAACCGTTTCTGGCTATGAACTCACCCAGCCCACAGGGGAATTGGGCCAGGCATCAATAGTGGCAGCGCCTCGGAACAGTGTGGGAGCGAGCCTGCTCGCGAAGGCGTCCGGACAGTTGAATGGATGTTGGCTGATGCACCGCTTTCGCGAGCAGGCTCGCTCCCACAGGGGAATTGGGCCAGGCATCAATAGTGGCAGCGCCTCGGAACAGTGTGGGAGCGAGCCTGCTCGCGAAGGCGTCCGGTCAGTTGAATGGATGTTGGCTGATGCACCGCTTTCGCGAGCAGGCTCGCTCCCACATAGATATGTGACGGCAGGAGGTGAACAAGCCGATGCCGGGCGTCCCTGCCAGGCGGGTCTCAATAGACCAGGGGCACGATCAGCTCCGGTGGCGTCGGGCTGCGGGAATAGTCTTCCTGCCGTACCCGCTGCGGCAGCTCGATGGTCGGCAGTTCCACTTCTTCATAGGGCATTTGCCCCAGCAGGTGATGGATGCAGTTGAGCCGGGCCTTTTTCTTGTCGTCGGCGTGCACCACCCACCAGGGGGCCTCGGCGATGTGCGTGCGCTCAAGCATGATTTCCTTGGCCTTGGTATAGGCCTCCCAGCGCCGACGGGACTCCAGGTCCATGGGGCTGAGCTTCCATTGCTTGAGCGGGTCATGAATGCGGCTGAGAAAGCGCAGGTGCTGTTCCTGGTCGGAAATGGAGAACCAGTACTTGATCAGCTGGATGCCGGAGCGGGCGAGCATCCGCTCGAATTCCGGCACGGTACGGAAGAACTCTTCGTACTGGTCGTCGGTGCAGAAGCCCATGACCTGTTCGACCCCGGCGCGGTTGTACCAGCTGCGGTCGAACAGCACGATCTCACCCGCCGCCGGCAGGTGCGAGACGTAGCGCTGGAAATACCATTGAGTCCGTTCACGGTCGTTGGGGGCGGGCAGGGCGGCAACGCGACACACCCGGGGATTGAGTCGCTGGGTAATGCGCTTGATCACGCCACCCTTGCCGGCGGCGTCCCGTCCTTCGAACAGGATCACGACCTTGTGCCCGGTCTTGACCACCCAGCTTTGCAGCTTTACCAGTTCGCCCTGGAGGCGGAACAGTTCGCTGAAATACAGTCGGCGGCTTTCCTTTTCGCTGCTTTGCGGGGCGTGTTCATCGAACAGGGCGTTCAGGTCATGCCCGTCTTCGGACAACTCCAGCTCCAGTTCTTCGTCACTGTGATCGAGCAACTCGCGGTGGATGCGCTGTACCAAGGTGTCCTGGGTTAAAAGCATGGTGGAGAACTCGGTCGTGGAGGCGCGATCCACGCTATCTGCAGTTTGTTACATAGTAGTGACGTCATCTACGCTTCATGAGTTTGTCGTTGGCTAAAACAGGGAGTGTCATCCAGGTGTCATCGAACGCGTGGCAGGATCCTCGCAAATCATTGTGGGATGCTCGGCAGCGCTTGTGCCTGCTGGCTGATGAATCAAGGAATACCGCTATGAAAGGCGACGCCCCCCTGTTCGCGGCCATTGACCTGGGTTCCAACGCCTTTCGCCTGATGATTGGTCAGTCGGTCAGGCGCAATCGACAGAGGGTGATCCAGGAAGTGAAAACCTTGCGCGAGCCGGTCCGATTGGCCGAGGGCTTGCAGGCCGGGGCGCTGGACGAGCTGGCGCTGGATCGAGGCTGGCAGGCCCTGGCCCGATTCGGCAAGAAACTGCGCGGCTTTGAAGCCGGGCGGGTGCGGGCGGTAGCGACCAGTGCCGTGCGCGAAGCGGCCAATGCCCAGCTGTTCCTGGCCAGTGCCGAGCGGCACCTGGGGTTTCGGATCGACGTGCTGTCGGGGCATGAAGAGGCCCGGCTGGTGTATGCCGGCGTGGCCCATACGGTGCCCGGCGTTGAACAGACGCGATTGGTGGTGGACATCGGCGGTGGCTCGACCGAACTGATCTTGGGGCAGGGCGCCCAACCGCTGTTGACGGAGAGCATTGCCATTGGCAGTGGCACCTTTGGCGCGCGTTACTTTCCGGGCGGACGCATCACCGCTCAGGCGCTGCTGGAGGCTGAACGCGTAGCCGTCCTGCAGTTTGAAGCAGTGGCGGCGCATTATCGCGCGCAGGGCTGGCAGCAAGTGATCGGCTCATCCGGTACGGCGCGGATGTTGGCCAAGGTGCTCAAGGCCAATGGCCTCAACGACTTCGGACAAGGCGGCATCACCTACGGCGGGTTGCTGCGCCTGTCGCTGCGGCTGCTGGAAGTCGGGCATGTCGATCAACTCAGGTTGGCCGGCTTGCAACGCCATCGCCTGGGCATCTTGCCCGGTGGCCTGGCGATCATGCTGGCGGCGTTCAAGGTCTTCGGTATTACAGGCATGCTCGCTAGCGAAGCGGGCCTCAGGTTCGGTGTGCTCCATGGCCTGATGTATAAAAGCTGATCACGGACGGTTAACCCGCCGTGCCGCTTATCCGTGACGGCTCAAGGTCGAGCGTCAGCGCTTTTTGATTATCCCTTCGTTGCCAGATCCAGCCTCTTGTCGCCTGGGCGGCCGGTACGTCCGGTTATCGCAAAGCGTCGGCCTGGATCAGGATGATTGCGCGAACGAGGCTTTTCGCTCTTTCGATCTGCAGTCAGTGAAGGCACAATGCGCATCCTTTTTTGGCTCGCCTTGCCCGGAGGCCTCGAAAATGATCAAAACGCCGTACTACCTCATCGACAAACAAAAGCTGCTGGCGAACATGCAGAAGATCGCCTATGTGCGTGAGCAGTCCGGGGCCAAGGCCTTGCTGGCGCTCAAGTGCTTCGCCACCTGGTCGGTGTTCGACCTGATGCAGCAGTACATGGACGGCACCACCTCGTCGTCGCTTTACGAGCTCAAGCTCGGCCGGCAGAAATTCGCCGGCGAGACCCATGCCTACAGCGTGGCCTGGGCCGACGATGAGATCGAGGAGATGCTCGCCAACTGCGACAAGATCATCTTCAACTCCATCGGCCAATTACAGCGCTACACCGAAGCGTCCGCCGGCAAGGTCCGTGGCTTGCGGGTCAATCCGCAGGTGAGCAGCTCCGATTACCTGCTGGCCGACCCGGCGCGACCGTTCAGCCGCCTGGGCGAGTGGGATCCGGTGAAGATCGAGCAGGTCATCGAGCACATCTCCGGCTTCATGTTCCACAACAACTGCGAGAACGGCGATTTCGGCCTGTTCGACCAGATGCTGGGCACTATCGAAGAACGCTTTGGTCACTTGCTGCATAAGGTCGAGTGGGTCAGCCTCGGTGGCGGCATCCATTTCACCGGCGAGGGCTACGCCCTGGACGCCTTTTGCGCACGGCTCAAGGCCTTCTCGCAAAAGTATGGCGTGCAGGTCTACCTGGAGCCGGGCGAGGCCGCGATCACCCAGAGCGCGTCGCTGGAAGTCACCGTGCTCGATACGCTCTACAACGGCAAGCACCTGGCCGTGGTGGACAGCTCCATCGAGGCGCACATGCTCGATCTGCTGATCTATCGCCTGGACGCCAAGCTGGCACCGAGCGAGGGCGAACACACCTACATGGTGTGCGGCAAATCCTGTCTGGCCGGAGACATCTTTGGCGAATACAAATTCGATCGTCCGTTGTCCATCGGCGATCGGCTGTCGTTCATCGACGCAGCGGGCTACACCATGGTCAAGAAAAACTGGTTCAACGGCCTGAAGATGCCGTCCATCGTTGTGAAGCAACTCGACGGCAGCGTCGAGGTGGTTCGCGAGTTTGTTTACGACGACTACTTGTCCAGCCTCTCTTGAGCTGGCGGAAGGAGAAATAAAGAAATTGAAGAAGAACGTACTTATCATTGGTGCAGGAGGTGTCGCCAAGGTGGTGGCCCACAAGTGCGCGCAGCACAACGACGAACTCGGTCGTATTGCTATCGCGTCGCGCAACATCTCCAAATGCCAGGCCATCATCGACAGCGTCAAGGCCAAGGGTAGTCTCAAGCAACCCGCCGACATCAAGGCCTTTGCACTGAACGCTCTGGATGTCGAAGCGACCAAGGCGCTAATTCGCGAAACCGAGTCGCAGATCGTCATCAACGTCGGCTCTGCCTTTCTCAACATGTCGGTGCTGCGTGCCTGCATCGATACCGGCGTGGCCTACCTGGACACCGCCATCCACGAAGAACCGGGCAAGGTCTGCGAGACGCCGCCCTGGTACGGCAACTACGAGTGGAACCATCTCCAGGAGTGCCAGGAGAAGAACATCACCGCCATTCTCGGCGTGGGCTTCGACCCGGGTGTGGTCAATGCCTATGCGGCACTGGCGCAACAACAGCATTTCGACCGCATTGATTCGATCGACATTCTCGACGTCAATGCCGGCTCCCATGGCAAATATTTCGCCACCAATTTCGACCCGGAAATCAATTTCCGCGAATTCACCGGACAGGTGTGGAGCTGGCAGGACAGCCAGTGGACCAGCAACACCATGTTCGAAGTCAAGCGCACCGACGACCTGCCGGTCGTAGGCTCGCAGAACCTGTACCTGACCGGTCACGACGAAGTGCACTCGCTGTCGAAGAACCTCGACGTGCCCAACGTGCGTTTCTGGATGAGCTTCGGCGAGCACTACATCAATGTGTTCACCGTGCTCAAGAACCTTGGCCTGCTCTCCGAGCAACCGGTCAAGACCGCCGAAGGCCTGGAAGTCGTGCCGCTGAAAGTGGTCAAGGCCGTGCTGCCTGACCCGAGCTCGCTGGCGCCGGGCTACACCGGCAAGACCTGCATCGGCGACCTGGTCAAGGGCACCAAGGATGGCCAGCCGCGCGAGATGTTCATCTACAACGTAGCCGACCACGAGGATGCCTACGCCGAAACCGACAGCCAGGGCATTTCCTACACCGCCGGCGTGCCACCCGTGGCCGCAGCCTTGCTGGTGGCCCGTGGCGAGTGGGACGTGCAGCGCATGGTCAACGTCGAGGAGCTGCCTGCCGAGGCGTTCCTCGAGGCGCTGGATGTGATGGGCTTGCCGACGCGCATCAAGGACGAGCATGGAGACCGTCCCTGGAACCAGAACGCCTGAAGGATACCAGGCAGGTTCCGCTTTGGCTTCTTCGATAGAAACTGCGGAATCGCTCTGGATTCTACAGGCGATTGAAGCAGGCGACTCACCACCGCGTGAAGCCCTGGCCATCTGAGGAAGCCTTGAAGAAATGCTCCGTATCGAAAGGTACGGAGCATTTTTCGTTTATACCCCCATCAAATAAATAACCTTGTGGCGAGGGGATTTATCCCCGCTGGGCTGCGCAGCAGCCCCAACAAAGGCTGAATGCGGTCAACCTGAAACATCACAGTGTCTAATTTTAGGTCCGCTCCGCGGCCCAGCGGGGATAAATCCCCTCGCCACATAGTCCCTGCGCAGCGGCCCTCGCCTACAACCAGTACCGCAAGCCAAGCATCACGGTCTGGGCGTTGTACTCCGTTTGCACATCGCCCTGGGGCAGGCCCTGGATGTCGCCGAAGTGCGCTTCGCCGGTCTTGAAGTAGCGATAGTCCAGGGACATGGACCAATGCTCGCTGAGTTCATAAGCGACCCCGGCGCCGAGTTGCCAAGCCGAGACGGTGTCGCGATGGGTGTCGCCGAACTCGACGCCGCCAGCTTCCAGGCCGGTGATGGTCAGCACGGCGTAGCCCAGGCCACCGCCGACATACGGGGTGAAGCGGCTCAAGGGGGCCGGCAGGTTCGAGATGTCATACCAGAGGTTGGCCATGAGGCTGGTGGCTTCCTGTTCACCTTTGCCGTCGATGCTGCCGCCGCCCTCGTAGACCCGCTGATTGAACTGGGTCAGGGTGTTGCGGCGGTAGCTCAGTTCCACTTCGGGCCGTAGCCCGGTCGGGAAGCGCCAGCCCAGTGCGAGGCCGGTGGCGAAGCCGGAATGCAACGGTTGGTTGTATTCCATTTCGACGAAATCAAGATTGTTCTGGTTAAGGTCCTGTTCAGCGACCCAGTTCACGCCGCCCATGCCACTGACATAGGGGCCGAGCGTGTCGGCGAAACTCGACGTTGGGGCGATCACACCCAGGCCAACGATGCCCATGACGAGATAGCGGGTGTTTTTCTGTAGGTTCATGCTAGATCCGAAATGTTGCTGTTATCGATAAGGAGGCGAAACACGTCCGAGGGCGTTCACACGAGGTGCAAGGGCGTCGCGGTTTTCCCCCGCGCCGAGGTGGCGGCCCGTTGTTCAGCCAACCTGCAGAGATTGTCCAGGGCGGTGGTCATCGCGCTCGCCAGTGCTTTGCGCAGCAGTGCGCGGTACAGGAAACTCAACGGCCCCGAAATCTTCGCGCTATGGATGACGTGGGTTTCATCGGCAGAGAGCCGGCGCATCCGGTGATCGAATTCCAGGTCGATCCAGAGCAGCCGTGCGCTGTTGCGATAGCTTTCGTGCAGGCTCACGGCTTCCAGCTTCAGGGGCATCTTTAAGCCATTCTTGAGGACACATCTGCCGCGTGTTCCCGCCTGGAACGGACCGTCGAGCTGGCACTGGCGAACGTCGGTATCCCATAGCGGTGCTTCGGGAAAGTTGCTCCAGAGCTTCCAGATTTCAGAAGGGGGCGATTTGATTATGACTTGCACGTTGACGTCGTTCACGGTGACACCTTGGTTGTGGGGGGCACGGTCATGCGGGGTGGCAGATCCATTCAATGCTCAGGCTGCCGGTGCGGATTGACTCAGCACCTGGGCGGTAATGCTGGCTTGTCCGATTTTTTCGCCCCGGTTGAACAGGTCGATGTAGATGCGGTTGGTCTTGAAGGCCTGGAGCGCAGCGTCAAAACCGGCCTGCGGCGCCAAGGACAGCGGGCTGTTCCTGGGGATGGGACGATCCAGGGTGAAGCTCAAGGCCAGCAGATTCATCGGGGTATTGAGTGGAATCCGCAGGTGGCTGTGGGCGATCTGCATGTAGCACTGGCGAGCCACTTCGAGGAAATACACCATCGAATAGTGCTCGGGATCACCGGCCTGGAAGAAGTGCTCCGGCGGCAGTTTCACCGTGTCCACGCTCAGGCCTTGGGCGATGCCACTCATGTCACTGACGATGACGTTTTCCGCCCGGGCCTTGTGCAACAGGGCCTTGTCACGGCAGGGCGTGGCGGTGAACTCGCTGGCCGGCGAGGTCTCGAACGCCGAGCTGTAGGCCATCCCGAGCACGCACGTGCACATTACTTTTCCGGCCTGCATGACCTTGGCATTGAACACCTGGGAATCTTCGCCTTGCTCCACATGCAGATCGACCGTGCCGTGCTTCTGTACGTAGTGCTGGAACTTGATCGTCAGGGTCTTGATGTAGGCGACCCGTCCGCTCAGCGGCGGCATGGCCAGTTCGAGCAATTGCAGCACCCCCTCCAGCAACAAGATGCCCGGGATGTGATCCAGCGGATGGTCAAAGAAGTACGGGTGCGCTTCATTCACCACCAGTTGGGCGTGCAGCGACTGAGGGCTGCGCCGGGCGTTGGTGATCACGCTATGTTCCGCGCTGCGCTGCCAGGGCGTCGGGCGCTGGGCGGTATCGCCACGGTGCAGCGCGAACAGGCTTTCCATGGCGCGCACCCGTACCCGCAGCCCGGAGAGCAGGGTACTGGTGAGCATGTCGCTGAGCTGTTGCACGTCGACGCCGTCGTTCTGTGGCTCGCGGACCAGGCTGACAGGCGTGATGACCTGCTGCAGTTCCTGGGATGACGAATGGGCAAAGCGCAGCATGAACGGATGCTTGATGGGCGAGCTGGCCTCGGCTGTGGTCGGAGTCCACTGGCGAAGCCGTTCGGTAAACAGCCACATCACCGTCTTGCCGGCCTCACGCACCTCGATCACGCTATGGGTCGCGCCCTTCAACATCACCGCCAACAGGGTTTCGATACCACTGGCTTCAGCCAGGAAGCCGGTGATCTCCTGCAGTGATCCGCTGGCAGGCGTCGCAGCAGGCTGCAACTCACAGGCATCAACGTTCGGATAATCGCTCGGCGCTTTGCCCACCAACCGGCAAGCCGCTTCCAACGAGTCGGCGGCGTGGGCGAGGACTGCGGCGCGGATCACCAGCAACGGTTTGTCTGAGGCCTGCGGCTGATAGCGACGCACCGCCAGTAGCCCCAGTCCTTCACCCTGCTGGGTTTCGGTACGCCGGGCACGCTCGACCTCGATTTCACCGCTGAGAAAACGCCCGGCACCGAGCAGGAGGGTGGTGATGCCGTTGTCGAACCATTGCGGCGAAGCCAGCAAGGTTTGCCAGAACAGGCCCGCGGTGCCGACCAGGGTCTGATGGAAACCCTTGAAGTCAAAAATCTGCGCCGGGTAGCCGGACAGCATGTTCGGCAGCATGGTTGCCACGTCAGTCACTTCGACGCCCGGCGCCGCGCCGTGTGTCCGCGAAAAGAAGTTGTGGGCGCTGCTGTAGGCGTTGCTGAAGCGCTCGCCGCCCATGTTGCAGCACATGACCATCGCGGTGCCGGGCGAACCGGCCACGCCCGGCAAGCGTCGCAGCAAGTGGTTGACGCGATCGGTGATCAACAGTTTGAACGGGTCGACGTGGGCCAGCGGCTTGGGCCCCATGCCGAAGCCATCGATATCGATGACGTGGTCCTGGGCGAGGAATTTGCCCAGCAACGGCTGACCGGGTGCCGGGGTGTAATCGACAAAACGCCCATAAGGGAACACGACCGAAGGCGCCGCCGGTTGGTCGAGCTGCTGCTGGAATGCCTGCAACGAACGGTGGCTGCCCAGCGCGGCCTCAGCCTCGACGATGGCAAGGTCCAGCATCACCACGCCGCAGGTGTTGGCGGGGGCTGCGGCAGGCCGCTCGTTGGGAACGTATTCATCCACCACAAGGTGAGCGTTGGCGCCGCCAAAACCGAAACTTGAGATGCCAATCCGGATCGCCGACTGACGCGCCTCCAGAGGATGTACTTGCTGGGTGGCGAGTCGCAGGCAGGTGGCGTCGACCTTTGTGCTGGGGCGATAGCCCGGCTGCGGGGGAATGCCTTTGTGGCGCAATATCATCAGGGCCTTGGCGAGCGAAGCGCCGCCGGCAGCGGCCAGGGGATGGCCGATGACCGACTTGATCGAACCGATGGTGATTTTCTCGCCGTCCGTGCGATGGGGCGCGAAGAAGCTGTCCAGCGACGCCAGTTCCGTCGCATCCCCCAGCGGTGTACCGGTGCCGTGGGTTTCGATGTAGTCCACGTCCCTTGGGTCAAGGCCGCGATAAGCACGTTGGTAAGCCGAGTATTGGGCCTGTTTGCCGGGGGCAAACACCGAGCCTTCGGCGCCGTCGGCGGACATGCCCAAGGCGCGCAAGACGCCCATTGGACGGCGCTGCGCGGTCAGGGCCTGGGCGAGCGGTTCGACCAGGAACGCAACGGCACATTCGCCCGGTACAATGCCGTCGGCGTCCTGGCCGAAGGCTTCCATCCGCGCCCGCGCGGAAAACGCCGTCAACTGCGAGAAGCCCAGGAACAGCGCCGGCGGCAGCACGGTGTTGAGGGCCATGACAATCGCGTTATCTGCCTGGCCGCTGTTAACCAGTGCCTGGGCCATGTCCAAGGCATAGGGGAACGAACTGCACGCGGTGTCCACCGATAGCGCCGGTCCACCCAAGGCAAAGGCCGCGGCCAGCGCCGCGACTTGTTCACCCGGGGTAAAGCCCAGCGGTGCATCAGGTTTTCCGGACATGCCGGTGACGAAATAGCTCTCGTCACTCCAGGAGGTCGCTACCACCAACGCCGTGCGTTCGCTACTCAATGGCGAGCCCTGTGCGGCCAGTTGGCTGAACAGCGTCTGGAGCACTTTCTTGCCAATGGCGACCTGTCGTCCTTCGTGCCGTGACGGAGTCGAAGCGTCGTCGGTCAGGCAAAAAGCGCTGTCCAGGTAGGTGCGATCTTTCTCGCCGGCCTTGGTTGAATAGATCGATGCCTTGTCCACGTTCCAGCGTGTCGGCATCGATTCGATCGGTGCGACCTGCCCTTGGGAAAGCAACTGCCAAAGCGCTTCCGTTGACGGCGCTCCTGGAAACTCGCCCGCCATCGCGCTGAAGCAAAAATCGCCCGCTGTTGTTGCTGCGCCACTCATACCCTGTCTCCTGATCGCCAAACTGCTGGGTGACTGGTTCGTCACCCGGATTCCATTCCTGTTGCTCGTTGCTGGGCTCAGCTCAGTCTGGCCAGCAGCGACAAGGCATCCTGGGGCGTGCGACGGGACATCAACGCTTCACCGGCAAACTCGCTGGCCGAGCACTGTTGCGCCATGGAATGGCAGAGCGCCTCCCGAGCGAAGCCGTTGAGGCCCAGTTGGGCGAACGGCGTCTGGATATCGATGGACTGCGCGGCGTCCGGGATCAACGGCGACAGGGCGTTGAGCAGCAGGTTTTCCGCCTGCCCTTGAGTGGCGGCCGCGGCAGGTGAGGGCGTCGCTTGCGGTTGGGGATCGGGCAGGGCGGCTTGGATCAGGGCAATGGTTGCCCGCGGGAACTTGGCATTGGCCAGCTCGGAACTGTGAGCCTTGAGCTGTGGCCACAGGGCGACGACCGACTCGAGGAAATCCAGCTGCACGAGCGAATCCAGGCCCAGGCTTTCATAGCTTTGTGTCGGGTCGATCTGCTCAACCGTAAAGCCGGTGATCGCCGCGAGTTGGTCGAGTACCCAACCCTGGACATCCACCGCCGGCGCCTGTGGATCTGCTTCAAGTCGGGCCAGCAAGGCGGTCGGGGTAGGGGCATCGAAGAGCTGCGCGGTGAGCGCTTTCTTTTCCGGGAAGTGCTGGGCCAGGGACTCGAAAATATCCACCAGTCCCAGCGAGTCGATCCCCAGGCTCTCGAAGCTTTGATCGAAGTCGATCTGTTGTGCCTGGAAGCCGGTGACGGCGCTGATTTCGCCGCGCAACCATTGCCCGTAGCTGAGTGCCGATGTCTCTGCGACGGTTTCGGCGACGGGCATCGGGGCCAAGATGGTCGGTTTAGCGTGAACAGGCTCCAGCACTGCAACACTCTGGCTGACGGAGGTTTCGATCCCATGGGCATAAACGCCCTCGAGAACTTGTTGATGAGCATTGAAGTAATGGGCCGTGACGGTTTCGGCCTGTTCCAACACGCGCAGCAATATCGCTTCCTTGGCGACATTGGATTCGCACAATGACTCAATGATCTTTTCAGACAGAGAGAAATAGCTGTGGGCTATTCTCCCGTTGGACACGATGAATTCCTGCACCACATCGTTAAGTTGCAAACGCATCAGGTTCTCCTAACCAAGTCGGTCGATATTTCTATACAAAAGAAAGATCAAAAATCATGGCCCAGGACTGGGCCTTGTTTATATCAATGAAGCAAATTGGCTGTAGCCATGGCGCGACTTAAAGTTGGAGTTCCACTGCGTCGATCTCACAAGAAATGGTTTTTCTGGCGCCCTTGAGCAACCCGGACCTTACGTTCAGATAGGTTGCCAGCGTTATTGCATCGGCACCTTGGAAAGCGATGTAACCGTCAGGACGAATCAGCATCAACGTGCCTGCCTTGGCGTGGTAGCGCTTGTGCAGTCGCCAATCGGGGTCCAGCAGTGTCGAGTGCCAGGATGGCAGCCCGGCGCTGCTCAGGGCATCGATCACGCAATAAGCCTTGATGCCTGGGTAGTCCTTTTCCACCGACTCGGCCAAGGCGTAATGGCCCGGCAATAAAGGTGAAAACTGATCGGCCGCGCTGAAGATCAACAGCGTGAACGTTCCGTGGAACAGGTCGATCAAGTGTTTAGTGGGCAGCCCTTGCAGTTGCCACAACTCGACATCGGGTGCCAGTTGCCCGGCGCGAGGTGCTGCACTCGGGAACTCGGTTTTTTTACCTTTCTTGTTCCAGTTGTAGCGCTGTTTCTTCGTCAGCGATTCCTGGATGTAATCACTCTTTTCGTAGTGATACTGATGACCGGAAATCATTGACGGCAACTTACGCTGGACCTTTTTCCGTTTACTCAACAACGGCAGGACGTTGTCACGCAGCCAGACCAGGGCGCGCCGCCGGACGGTAATCAGCCCCGTCAACCGGTGGGCGGTGTTCTCGACTTCCAGGGCAACCGGATAACGCTCCTCGTTGTAACTGTCGAGCAAGGACGGATCCGCCAGGCCCTGATCGACATAGGCGATTTTCCAGGCCAGGTTATAGGCCTCGGAAACCCCCAGGTTCATCCATTGGCCACCGATGGGGCTGCCGATATGCGCCGAGTCCCCCAGCAGGAACACCGAGCCTTGTTGCATCGTTTGCACGCGGCGATGCTGGAACGAGGCGATGGTCGTCGAGGAAATATTGGACAACGTCATCTTCTGCCCACGTCCTTCGCACAGGCGCTGGAAGTTCTCCAGGCTCAGTGACGGACGCTCGCCTTCTGGCGGCAGGTTGTAGGGCATTTCGATGAACAGCCGATAACGGGACTGGGCGCTGATCGGCGCAACCGCCACGTAACCGTCTTGTGCACCGAGGAAAAACGCGCCCTCATCCTGGCTGCCGGACCATTGGATATCGGCATCGGCGAGCATGAAGAAGCGGTCATAGGACGAACCTTCGAAGGTCATGTCCAGGCGTTTTCGGATGTTGCTGCGAGCGCCGTCACAGGCGGCCAGCCAGCGACTGGCAAAGGTTTCGTCGGTGCCATCGGCATGCTTGAGCGTCATGCGCACCGAACCCGGCAGGTTTTCGATGTCCACCAGTTCGGTGTTCCACTCCACCTCCGCGCCCAGTTCCTTCAACCGCTCCAGGAGAATCTTCTCGGTTTGTGGCTGTGGCAGGCTCAAGAGCAGGGGGTAGGTCGCGTCCAGGTAGGAGAAGTTGTAGTTCAGCACTCGCTTGGCATTCGACTGCACGGAAAACTGGTTGATCGTGAAACCGTCGTGAATGGCTTGCTCGGCAACCCCCAGGTCCCGAAAGATTTCCAGGGTGCGGGAATGGATCGCCATCGCCTTGGTCGCGGTCGAGGGGCCGGCGTTCTTTTCAATGATGCGAAACGCCACGCCCCATTTTTTCAGCATGATTGCCAGGGACAGGCCGATGGGCCCGGCGCCGACGATCATGACGGTCGGGGCGCTGTCAGGGCGCTTGAAATGCTTGGGGGCCAAGTTGCTCAGCGTGTTCATCGATCAGTACCAGTTTCTGTAGAAGGGAGAGTTGGCGATGCCGAGCAGGTCAGCGTCGCCTGATGAGTCGCCGTAGGCATAAATATAAAAATCATCCAGGTTGCTCAGGCAGCCTTTCAGGCGCGTGACTTTCTCTCGCTCTACACAGTTGGTACCGGCGATCCCGCCGGTGAGTTTGTTTTTTGCCGTGGCCAGGCGCGTGCCGCACACATAGTCAAACCCCGCGGCTTGGCCCCAAGGGATCAGGTAGTTTTCCGGCGAGTTGCTGACCAGCGCGGTGATATGCCCCATGGACTGATGCCATTGCAGTCGCCGCAACGCCTCGGGCCTGAGCCAGAGCGGCAGCTGTTCGCTGATGAAGTATTTGGCGTGCTCGCGTTCTTGCTCCACCGACAGCCCGCCCAGGTAACAGGCAATGAAGGCCAGGCGCGCTTGCATCAGTGGGGTGATGCCCAGGATCACGCTGAGCATCTTGGGCAGCAGGGGAATGATCCGCAGCCAGAACGAACGGGTGCCGACGATGTAGCGCATGTAGCGCCAGAAGGTGTGCCGGTCGGTCAACGTGCCGTCGAAGTCAAAAACGGCCAGTACCGGTTGGGTGCTGTTAGTGTGCATGTGCCTCTTCCTTGAGCGGGATGATCTCGATGGTCTTGGGCAGCTTGAAGCCCGACAGGTCACGCGAAAGCAGGGTGCTCAGCGCGTTCTGGGTCAGCTCGCCGGTCCCTTCGACGCACAGGTGCAGCACGTTGACTTCCTTGTGATCCGGGACGATATAGGCCCTGGCGCGCACCACGTCGGGGTGCTTGAGGGCGATGGATTCGATTTCCACCAGGTCGACCATCTGCGCCTTGATCTTCGAGATGCGCAGGCGTTGGCAAAAGAAAAATACATGCCCATCGTCGTCGCGCCAGACCAGGTCACCGCTGTGGAACCAGCCGTCGCGGAAGAATCGGGCATTGGTGTCCTCGGCATCGTTGTAGCCGCCGATCACCATCGCGCCGCGGATCAGTAACTCGCCGATGCGCCCGGGTGCCACGTCCTGGCCCTCGGCATCGACGACGCGCAGTTCCACGCCGCTGATCGGCTGGCCCATGGCGCCGCGGTGGACCGGGCCAATCGAACTCTGCACGAGCACCGGCATGCTTTCGGTCAAGCCGTAGCCCTGGAGTACTGGATTGCAGCCCAGCAGCGTGCCCAGCTTTTCGGCTTCATCGGCCGGCAGGTGGCTGCCGCCCGAGTAGAGCATCAGTTGCGGGTGCAACGGCAACCGCGCACCTTTGCGTTTGGCCAGCCGCGTATTGAAGTAGCGAATGACATCGGGCACCAGGCAAGCAAAGGTGACCTGGTGCTCGGACAGGACTTCTGCCAGGTCCCGGTTGAGCAGGGTGTTGGTCATGAGCAGGGTGGCGCCCACGCTCAAGGGAAACACCATCATCACCGACAGGCCGAAGATGGCATACAGCGGCAGTGTCACCAGATGCACGGAGCCGACGCCTTGCAGGTGAAAATGCTCGTGCAGCCCATCGCTCGATTGCGTCAGGTCGAGGTAGCGGTGAGAAACCGCCAGTGGCCTGCCGATGCCTCGATAAGTGAACTGCACCGAGACGATCGGATTGCCTTCGGGCAACACCAAAGGTTCGAGCTGTCGAGGCAGTTGAGAGGCGGCCGTTGCATGGGCGGGCAGGGACGATGACGGGTCGCTCCCGCCGTCCAGCACCAGGGAATGCCTGACACCGTTGTCCGCCTGGAATACCTCGCTGTGTTGTCCCCATAGCGTTTCGGTCGTGATCACCAGCGTCGGCCTGGCGAGGCTGACGACACTGTTCATTTCGAAGGGGGTCAACTTGTAGTTGAGGATGACCGGAATGGCACCCCGCCCGATAATCGCCAGGTAATACGCGATGAAGGCCACCCCGTTGGGCAGCACCAGCGCGACTTTATCACCTGGCAATACACCGAGTGCCGTCAGGGCGCCATTGCAGGCTTCGGCCTTGATGCGCAGCTCGCGATAAGTAACGGTGTCTTCTTCCGTGTCCAAGTGTCGGATAGCCACTTGCTCGGGAAAGGATTCCGAAAAACCGACAAAACGATGCAGAAAACCTTCTTTATATGAAAGGCTTTTCATTTACCAACCTCTTTCAATCCTTGGATATAGGGCGTGTCAAAAAAGTACTACAGAGGAAGGCTTTATGAATGGTCTCAATTAAGCATCTGTGTAGTTGTTGTTCCGATACCAGTCCAGGGTATCGGTCAGGGTTTCAGCGACAGGGCGGAATTGGCATTGCAACTCCCTTGAACTTTTGTTGTGGCTGAAATGCGTGCGGTCTTGTTCTTGCGCCATGAGCTTGACCGTAGACGTACTGATCAGTACCGGCTTCTTGGTAATTCGGTAATAGCCTTCATAGATCAGCGCGATCAGTCGCAGCATGAACAAAGGCACTTTTCGTTCCGGGGCTTTTACGCCACTGACGCTGGCCAGCGCCTGGAAGATGCTCTTCATGTCCATGTGATTGCCGGCGGCGAGGTAACGCTCTCCGGACCTGCCGCGGGTGATGGCCGCGATTTGATGTTCGGCCACATCCCGGGCATCGACGACGGAAAAGCTGCCGGGAAGTACGCCGGGCAGTTTTTGTCCGACAAAGTCCAGCAGAAACTGCCCTGAGGAAGTCGGGCCGATATCCCCCGGGCCGAACATCCACCCTGGCAAGACCATGGCAATGAACATGTCCGGGTGCTGCGCCAGGAATTGCTGGACTTTCTGTTCGGACAATATTTTGCTCAAGTAATAATCATCAGCCTCCTGTTCACTGCGAGACATGGTTTCATCGATCACTTGATCTTTATTGCCCTTCAACACCGCAATGGACGAGGTGTGCACGGCACGACGGATGCCGGCGTCATAAGCGGCTTGCAGCAAGCGCTCGGTGCCGGTCACATTCGTGTCATAGAGTTTTTGCCAGTGTTTCCCGCCTTTGTAACTGTCGCGGAAATAAGCCGCCGTATGGAACAAGGCATCGCACCCTTGCAGTGCATGACTGAAGGCGTCGACATTGAGCATGTCGCCTTCGACCCATTCGACGGGCAGGCCGCTGAACTGTTTCTTGGCTTTCTCTGCGGAACGAACCAGGGCTTTTACTTTGATGTTTCGTTTTAACAGCGCACGAACGACATTATTCCCGAGCAGGCCAGTAGCGCCTGTAACGAAGGCATATTCCATTAAAATCCCGCTCCTGTGAGGTGACCTGTCATTGCATTGAGATCGGTGTCACTGACTCGATGCCCTGATCAGGCGTTGGGCTCCACCAACGGCGCAAGTAAAAACCATTCGGTATCTGAAAATCAAGCGGTATTTCGCAAAGCTAGCGAATCGATGGCTCTGAACCGGCCGTTACGTGGATTTTTTCATCCGATAGCGAGGCGAGGAGATGCGGAAAATGCGGCCTTGAGGAAGGTCAAAAAGGGGGCCAACCCGCCCGCGAGCAACGAGCCTCGATGGTTTGGATTCACCTGTTCCCGGTGTGAAAAACGTGACTGCATAGTCCATCTTGCATCACGGCAGGCTGTCCCGGTTACATGGCACATACATGGCACTTCTTGAAAGTTAAAATGTAAATGATTGAATGAGGCGCGTATAAGATATGATGGCGAACACGGGTTCACTACAGTGAGTAATCGCTTCGTCGCATTCAGATACAGGTGCATATTTTGACTGGCCAAAGGAGCCGAGGGCGTGATTAAAAAGAGACTAGGTCGAGAAGAGAGCCAGCAAATAACAAGAGACAAATTATTCGACACCGCTACTGAGCTGATGATCAGCAAAGGCTTTCATGCCGCCAGCGTCAACGTCATTGCCGAGGAGGCCGGCTTCTCCAAAGGCGCCTTCTTTTCCAATTTTTCCAGTAAATCGGACTTGCTCCTGCAACTGACTCAACGCTTCAAGCGCGTTGAAATCGATCGATTGAGTACGACCCTGACGTCGGGGTATTCGTCGGAGCAGTTGAGCCATGGCTTGAATGCCTATATCGACACCCTGAAGAACAATACCCGCTGTGCGATCCTCGACGCCGAGTTGCAATTGATTGCCCTGCGTGATGAAGCGTTCTCGCAGCATTACTATGACCTGCATGAGGAAAACAGCGAGGCCTTGGGCAAGTTGATTACTGTCATATTCAACCATGCTGGCAAGAAACCACCGCTGGAACATGCCGCGCTTGCGAAGACCTTCACGGCCTTGGCCGAAGGCTTGATATTGCAAGGGCATAAAGATCCGGCGACTGAAATAAAGCTGGTGCTCAATTCGCTCATCCAGACTGCAGAGTCTCTGTAGGTCCTCGTCGTTATCGCTGATAGGCCAGCAATCGGCGCTCAGCCAATCGGAATACACCCACCAGCGCGCACGCCAGCACCATGTAGAGCAGCGCGGCAATGCCATAGGCCTGGAACGTCTTGAAGGTGGCAGCGTTGACATCTGCCGCGATTTTAAGGATGTCAGGAACGGTCGCGGTAAAGGCGATGGCCGTGGCGTGCAGGACAAAGATTACTTCGTTGCTGTAGGCCGGCAGTGCCCGGCGCAGCATGCTCGGTATCAGCACCAGCATGAACAATTGGCGACGGGTCATGCCCAGGGCCAGTGCCGCCTCGATCTCACCGCGTGGGGTGGTGCGCAGCACGCCGGCAAGAATTTCGACGGTGTAGGCGCACGTATTCAAGGCCAGCGCCAGGATCACGCAATGCATGCCGTCACGAAAGAACCACCAGAGGCTGGGCGATTCCCTGATCAGGCTCAGGCTTGCCAGGCCGCTGTAGATGATCAGCAGTTGCACGAACAACGGCGTGCCGCGAAACACCAGGGTGTAAAGCTGGACAGGCAATGCCAGCCAACGATCGCCATAGGTGCGGACCAGCGCGAGGGGAATCGCCGCGGCCAGGCCGATAAGGGCGGACGTCACTAACAACCATAGGGTGACGGACAAACCACTCCAGCGATAACCGTCGGACCAGAGGAAGTTCGCCCCGAACTCTTTCAGTATTTCGATCATGACGCGCTCCGCTGTGGTTCGATGCTGTAGCGCCGTTCAAGGTGTTTGAGGGCCAGGCTGGACAGGATTGCAAAAGCCAGGAAAATCGCCGCAATCACCAGATAGAAAAACATTTGCCTTGAGGTCGCGTTGCCCGCCTGTTTGGCAACCTGGACCATGTCATTGAGGCCCAGCAGCGAGATCAGTCCGGCACTTTTCAACAGCACTTGCCAGATGTTGCCGATGCCGGGCAATGCGAACCGCATCATTTGCGGCAGGCGAATACGCCGCAGTACTTGCCAATGACTCATGCCATAGGCCCGGGCCGCCTCCAGTTGACCGAACGGGATGGCCCTGAAGGCGCCGCGAAAGGTTTCGGTACAGTAGGCGCCGTAGATGAAGCCCAGCGTCCCGATGGCGGTACCGTAGGGATTCAACTGCAACGATTCCCGGCCGAACGCCTGGGCTATCTGGTTGATGCCGATTTGCGCGCTGTAATAGATCAGCAGCATCAAGACCAGGTCCGGCACGCTGCGCACCAGCGTGGTGTAGACCGTTGCGACCAGCCGTAGCGGCGCCATGGGCGAGAGTTTCGCCAAGGCCCCGAGCAGGCCAAGCACAATGGCGACGCAGGCGGCCCATGTGGCCACCTGGACGGTCAGCCACGCGCCCTGGAAAATGAGATAGCCGTACCCTTCGAGAAACATGCTTTCAGGCTCCGCACGGGTGGTTTATTTCGGCGAGATGTCGAAGTCGAAGTACTTTCTGGCGATGCGTTCGTAGGTGCCGTTCTGGTGGATGCGTTCGAGCGCCTGATTGATTTCCCCGGCCAGGGCGGTATCGCTTTTACGCAAGCCGATGCCGGTGCCCGGGCCGAAGATCTCAGGTGACTTGACCACCTCGCCGGCATAGCCGAAGCCTTTGCCCATGGGCTTTTTCAACAGGCCTTCGGAAACGGCAATGGCATCGTCGAACGCTGCATCCAGGCGACCGTTGATCAAGTCCGAATAGGTCAAGTCACTGCTTTGATAGGGCACCACTTCCACGCCTTTCAGGCCCCACATCCGCTTGGCATAGACTTCGAATACGCTGCCTTGCTGCACGCCGACACGCTTGCCGCGCAAGGATTCGGCCGTCGGTTGCAACGGGCTGCCTTGCGGGGCGACCAGGCGTGCCGGGGTGTCGTACAGGGTGTTGGAAAAGGCGATTTCGGCTTTGCGTGCTTCAGTGATGGAGAGGGCAGAAAGTATCCCATCGAACTTCCTGCCCTTGAGGGCCGAGACCATGCCGTCGAAGGCGTTTTCGACCCAGACGCAACGGCGTTGCAATTCGCTGCACAGGCTTTCGCCCAGCTCGATATCGAAACCTGTCAGCGAACCATCTGGTCGCTTGGACTCAAAAGGCGGGTAGGTGGGGTCGACCCCGAAACGCAGTTCTTCGTTGGCGCCCCAGGTTATCAGCGGGCTGGCCACGAGCATCAAACCGATCAGATATGTTTTCATCGACAGGGTATCCACGACAGGTTGGTAGAGCTGTCCCAGGAGGGCCCCGGGCAGCACGCATCAGCCTTGAATGTTCAAGGCGTGTTTCAGGTGTTCGGCGCGTTGAATGTCTACGGCTCGTCCATGGCCAAAGCCTCCGGCCCAGCCGCACACTTGGCCGGCATGCTCGACGCCTTGTGAAAGACACTCGGCGAGGTTGTGCCGCGCTTGCCAGGCCAGCAGGAACGCGGCGATAAAACCGTCGCCGGCGCCCATGCTGTCGACGAACGTGCAGGGCCGCGCGGGCTGCTCATGCGCGCCCTGTGCGTCGACGGCGAGGGCACCCTGGGCGCCACGGGTGATGACCACCGTGGCCGGGCCCAGCGCCCGCATCGAGTCCGCCAGGTCACGGGCTTCACTGGATGACAGGTCGGCCGCCGAGAAAAAGGCAACGTCGACGTGCCGGATCATTGCCTGCCAATCGAACTCGATCCAGTTGTCCGAGAAGTCGAATGACAGGCAGCCACTGGCCTGGCGAATCTGCGCCAGTTGGTTCTCAAGACCGCTGTAGAGGCTGCTGTGGGCCAGCGGGAATTTCGCGAGGTAGGCCAGGTCATCGGCATCGAGTCGCAGTTGGCGGCAGACGCCCGGATCGCTGCCGAGAAACACCCGCTCGCCATCGATACTGTCGACACAGGCCCAGCCATTGGCCCCCGCCAGTGAGCGGCAACGGGAGACATCGACGGCTTCCTGTTGCAGGCAATCGAGCAGGTACTGGCCGTGCCGGTCATCGCCAACGCAGCCCAGGTAAGCACTGCGAGCATCCAGCCGGGCGGCGAGCACCGCCACGTTGAGTGCGTTGCCGCCGGGGTATTCGATGTTCTGGTCCAGGTACACATCCAGGGTGTTGTCGCCGACCGCGATCAGGCTGGCCATGCTCAGTACTCCGTTTTCCACATGTAGCGGCGCGTCGTCAGGGGCTGCTGGTGCCAGACCGCGAGATGCGCGGCGATGCGTTCCACGGCGATACCGACGATGTAGGGCGCGACAATGGCGCGGATCTCGGGGTCGATGCCCTCCATCGGAAAGTCCTTGGCGTCATAGACCATGACCCGTTCCGTGTAGCGCTGGCAGAAACTCACGACGCGTTCCATTTGCGCCCGGCTGGGGTCTTCGCCCACCAGCAGGAGCAGCGGGGTGGTGGCGTCGATGGCTTCGAACGGGCCATGGAAAAACTCCGCGGCCTCCACCGGCAGGCAATGCAACCACTGGCTTTCCATCACCACGCAGACGCCGAAGACATAGGCGGTGGTGAACATCGGACCCGAGGCGAGGAAGTACATCACGCGATCATCTTTATACAGGCGCGCCTCTTCGGTGGCGCGCCGGTCATTATTGAACGCTGCATCGGCCAGCGCCTGTGGCAGCGCCTTGAGCGAGCGGGTGAGCTTGTCCAGCAGCGGCCAGCCTTCGCGCTTGGCCAGGATCCCGCCGACCAAGGCCTGGAGGATCATGAAGCAACCGAAGTACGCCTCATCGGTACGTCCCAGTAGGAAGCAATGTTGAACAGCCTGGGCCAGTGGCAACTCGGCGGTTTGCGTCACGCCGACGGTGAGGCAGGGCTTGTCTTGCAGAAAGTGCGCGGCGGCGATGGTTTCCTGGGTCGTCCCGGACTTGGAGGCGAGCACCACGAGGGTGCGTTCATCCAGGCGCGGCGGATCGATGTCCATGAAGTCGGCCGGAAAATAACGGCGCACTTCCAGCGTATGGCTGTAGCGCTCCAGCCAATATTGCAGCCCGAGCATGATGCGGTTGGGCGCACCGCAACTGACGAAGTAGATGCGGTCGATTCGCGTGGCCAGCTCTTGGCCGAACTGCTGGGCGTCGTCGACGATGTGCACGGATTGTTGCAAGGAAGTGGTGAATGCTTCCCGGTTGAACTGGATCGCCATGTGAGCTCCTGGGGCTGTGTTGCGGTGGTTCATGTTTGCTGTACATGATCACCGTGTAGACCAAAAGCTATACCACCAAAAATACCATTACAAGGCTTTTTCCCCATGGTCTAATACGCTGCCAGCGCGTTTTTCAGAGTAGGCACTGGGCGGTTTTTTGTTCTCATTATTAAGCTGGCGGGTTTGCGACGGTTTCCGGTGGGTGTTGTTGCAACGCCGTGGCAGAAAAAATAAATCCAGGATGTAGACCATGAAAATGCTTCCTTCCAAGTCCTCCGACGTGACGCTCCTGGCGCCCGAACGCAAGCAGGTGGCCTGGCAGGCCGTCCAGGCGCTGCTGGAAATGCTGGAGCGCCCGGAGTTCGGGCCAACCGAGCGGATTCCGGCGGAACGGGACCTGGCCGAGCACTTGGGCATCAGCCGGATGACGCTGCGAAAGGCCCTGCAGGCGCTGATCGATCGTGGGATCCTGGAGCGCCGGGGCAACCGTGGCACCTTCGTGACTGCTCCAGGTGTCGAGCGGCCACTCAATACCGTGGCGCGCAAAGGCATCGCCGAAGTGGTCGAGCAAGCGGGCGCCAGGCCGGGCAGTAAGTTGCTCTACTTCGAACAAACCCAGGCCAGTGCCCGGGTGGCGAAGCTGTTGAAGATCGAGGAAGGCGACACCTTGCTGACCATCAGGCGCCTGCGCACCGTGGATCAAAAGCCATTCTGCATCGAGACCAGCTACATTCCGGCCGCCCGTGCACCGGAACTGGTGGCGGGCGACCTGATCGAGGGCGCCTCGTTGTATGCGTTGTTGTTAGCGCGCTACCAGATCGAAATAGAAAGCGACGAGGGCACGCTGAGCATCGCCACGATGAACGACCAGGAGGCGCGCTTGCTCGACGTCGAGCCCGGGACGGCCGCGCTGGTCTACCGGGGCGTGATCTTCGACCGCCAAGGGCAGCCCGTGGAATACCTGGTCTCGATCAACCACCCCCAGCGCGTGGTGTTCAAGCTGGCGGACAGTCGGGTCAATAGCGTTCATAGCGATCATTGACGCATTGGAGGCGCTGTCGTCATCGCAACCCGGCGTTTTTTCCATGAGCTTCTCGGTGTACCCTGCAGGGCCCGGGTCCGGCGAGCTGAACAATCTGGCTAATTGCGACACGCCGTTGTCCGGCATGATCTAAGCTCCAGAGGAGGGTCACCCGAGCAGGGGGTTTCAATGCGAAGCGCACCTGAAAACAGCTTGAAAAAAGCACTGAAAGCCTGCCGGGACAGCTTCATTTCTGTTGGGTTTTTCAGCTTTTTCATCAATGCGCTGATGCTCGTCCCCACGTTCTACATGCTCCAGGTCTATGGCCGAGTGATCACCAGCGGGAGTCTCACGACCCTGACCATGCTGACGCTGATCATGACCGCATTGCTGGTGACCCTCGGTTCGCTGGAATGGATCCGTTCGCGCATCATGGTTCGGGTCAGCACTCGGCTGGATGTGCTGCTCAGTCGCCAGGTCTACCGGGCCAGCTTCAAACGGGCCCTGGAAAGCGGCGGCATGGACGCCTCGGCGCAATCGCTCAATGACTTGACGGGGTTGCGGCAGTTTCTTTCCGGCAACGGTTTGTTCGCGTTTTTCGACGCGCCCTGGTTGCCGATCTATATCGCGGTGATGTTCCTGTTTCACCCCTGGTTTGGTTGGGTGGCGACGGCCAGCGCGCTGTTATTGCTCGCCCTGGCCTTCGTCAACGAACGACTGACGGGGCCGGTGCTGGCCCAGGCCAACAAAGAGCACATCGGCGCGACACTCCACACCACCAAGAACCTGCGCAACGCCGAAGTCATCGAGTCCATGGGCATGCTTGAAACCCTGATGGATCGTTGGGGCCGGCGGCAACGCAACGTGCTGTTGCTGCAATCGGCGGCGAGCGACAGCGGGGCGATCATCAGCACCCTGTCGCGCACCTTCCGCATCCTGGTGCAATCGCTAATCCTGGGCCTGGGCGCCTACCTGGCCGTGGACCATCAGGTCGGGGCGGGACTGGTGTTCGCCGGGTCCATATTGCTGGGGCGTGCGCTGGCGCCCATCGACCTGATCATTGGCAGTTGGAAGGGCTTTATTTCCGCCCGCTCTCAATACAGCCGCCTGAATGACATTCTCGATAAGCAGCAGGCGCAGCCCGAGCGCATGGCTTTGCCGGTGCCCCAAGGGCACGTGCAGGTCGAGAACCTGGTTGTCGCGGCCCCCGGTTCCAGGACACCGATCCTCAAGAACATCAGCTTCAGCGCACCCGCCGGTTGCATGGTGGGCATCATCGGCCCCAGTGCGGCGGGCAAGTCGACCCTGGCCAGGGCCTTGCTCGGGGTCTGGGCTGCGCAGCATGGCGTGGTTCGGCTCGATGGCGCGGACATCAGTGCTTGGGACAAGCATGCGCTTGGGCCCCATATCGGTTACTTGCCCCAGGACATTGAACTGTTCGAAGGCACCGTCGGTGAAAATATTGCTCGCTTTGCCGGGGTCGATCCGGTGCAGGTGATCCAGGCGGCCAGGGTCGCAGGCGTTCACGAGATGATCCTGCAACTGCCCGATGGCTACGACACTGTCATCGGCAGCGAGGGCCTCATGCTTTCGGCAGGGCAGCGCCAGCGCATCGGACTGGCCCGGGCGCTGTATGGCAGCCCACGGCTGATCGTTCTCGATGAGCCCAATTCCAATCTCGACGACGTCGGTGACCGCGCCCTCGCGGCAGCGATCCAGCAGTTGAGGCAGACCGGCGCAACGCTGTTTGTCATTACCCATCGCACCAACATCGTGTCGCAGCTTGACCGGCTCCTGGTAATGAACGCTGGGGTCATCAGTCTCTACGGGCCACGGGAGCATGTCCTGGCCGAACTTAACGCGCAGCGACAGCAGGCACAGATGCCAGCCGTGCCCGCAAGCACCGGCACGGCTTCGGTCGATACCGGCAAGGGTGATTCCGATGAACCCTATGGTGCCCATTCGTCAATCTGAGAGCTTCGCCGACCTACCTACCTCCGATCATAAAATTCGTCGCCTGGGCGTTGTCATCATCGCGCTGATCTTCGGCCTGTTCGGCACATGGGCGGCCGTTGCTCCCCTCGACGGCGCCGCTTATGCGCCGGGCGTCGTCACGGTGCAGGCGTATCGAAAAACCGTCCAACACCTTGAAGGCGGCATCGTCAAAGCGCTGCATGCCCATAACGGCGACGTCGTCAAACGCGATGATCCGCTGATCATTCTGGATGACGCCCAACTGCGCTTCGAATACGAAATGGCCCGGGGCCAACTGATCGCGGCCAGGGCCATGGAGGCGAGGCTCGCGGCCGAGCGCGACGGTTTGCCGGCGATCGTTTTTGGCGACATTGCCGACCCCGACAGTTTGCGCGGCGTGGAGGCGCGTCAGGGCGAAACCCGGGTATTCAGTGCTCGACAAGGTTCACGGTTGGGACAAATTGCGGTGCTGCGCGAACGCGTCGGCCAGTTCCGCCAGCAGATCAAGGGGCTGGAATCGATGGTCGGTTCCAAGGTTCACCTGGAGAGGTCCTACAGCGGCGAAATCGGTGAGTTGGCCGATCTTCTCAGGCAGGGATTCGTTGATAAGCAGCGGTTGCTCGACCAGGAGCGCAAGTTGGGACTGCTGCGTTCGGAGGTTGCCGAGCACCGCTCCACCATCGACAGGACGCGGCTGCAGATCAACGAAACACAGCTGCAGATCCTGCAAGTCGACATGGATTTCACCGCTGACGTCGTCAAGCAATTGGCCGAGATCCAGGCCCGGATCTACGACCTCCAGGAAAAAACCTCGGCGCTGGAGGATCGGCTCGCACGTGTTGTCATCCGGGCGCCCGACGCGGGCATGGTGATCGACATGACGGTGCACACCATTGGCGGAATCGTGCGCCCGGCGACGCCCTTGCTCGATATCGTGCCGTCGGTGTCTGACCTGGTCATAGAGGCGCAGGTGGCGCCGGTGGATATCGATCGCATTGCAATCGGCAGACGTGCCGATATTCGTTTCGGCGCCTTCAATAGCGCCACCACGCCAGTGATCGAAGGCGAGGTCAGCAGCGTGTCCGCAGACCGGACGACTAACGAAAAGACGGGAGTGGCCTATTACCTGGCGCGGGTGCGGGTGACCGAGGAGGGCGCGCGTACTTTGGGAGAGCGCAAGTTGTTGCCGGGCATGCCGGCGGACGTGTTGATTATCACCGGACAACGCACACTGCTGCAGTATCTGATGCAGCCGGCTCGCGATGCCTTTTCCCAATCGATGATCGAGGAATGACCATGGCCGCGTCGACAGCTTTGCTAGGCAGTGCATTGATGCTCGTAGCGGGTACGCTCCTGGCGCAGACCGAGGTTGCAACGCCCGCCGGGGTATACGCCTCGACGTTCTCCACCGACCTCATGCAGTTGTACCGCGAGGCACGACTGGAGGACCCGCAGATACTGGCGTCCTATGCGCAAGCGCAGGCGGGACAGGAACATCAGCGCGAGGCCATGGGCGCGCTCTTGCCGCAATTGTCATTCAACGCCGGGTCGAACCGGATTCACCAGGATAGCGATCTGGTGCAGCGCAGTTTCGATAGCGAAAGCTACGGCCTGGTGATGCGTCAGTACCTCTATAACAAAGCCGCCTGGGAGAACTATCAGAAGTTCAAGAGCCTGGCCAGGCAGTCCGAATCCCAGGCCTTGGATACCCAGGCCGAGGCTTCGGTGGAATTGGCCCGGCGCTACTTCACCGCGCTGGCGGCCGAGGATGAATTGCAGTTGGTGCGGGCGGAGCGGCTAACCACTCAGAAGAGCCTGGACCGGATCGACGCGTTGTATGAGAAGCAACTGGCATTGATCACCGATCAACTCGATCTCAAGGCTCGGGTGGATCTGCTCTCGGCCCAGGAACTGGATGCCCGCAACCAGGCCAGTCTCAGTCGCGAGGCGCTGGCAGAGATTGTCGGTCGGCCGGTCAAGGAACGACTCAACCGGATTCGTGACGACCTTGAGCTGCAAGTCTCGGCACACAGCCTGGAAACCTGGGTTCACGATGGCATGGCGCTCAATCCGGCGCTCAAGGCCAACGAGAGCGGCGTCGAAGCAGCGGGTGCGGCCTTGCGCAGTGGCAAGGGCGGGCACTATCCGACCCTGAGCTTGAACCTGAGCGCCCAACAGACCAATGAGGGCTACAACAACTCCCTGGCACCCCGCACGGACAGTTATGTTGCCGGGATAGGGATCCAGGTTCCGCTGTACAGCGGTGGATCCACCTCGGCGCGAGTTCGTGGGCTCTATCAGGACCAAGTGGTCGCCGAGCAGCAGTTGGAAGCGACTCGGCGCCGGGTGGTCAAGGAGATCACCAACGCGTACCTGACCGCCAATTCCAATGGCGAAAAAATCGGTGCGAACCGGCTGGCCCTGGAGTCGGCACAGCTATCCCGGGTGGCGGCGGAAAAAGCGCTGAGCTATGGGATGGTCAACGCCGTCGATGTCCTGGCCAGCGTGCGTAATGAATACCGGGCTCGACGGGATCTGCTTAAAACCCAATACGACTTTCTCAGCAATGTGCTGATCCTGAACCGCTGGGCGGGAAAGTCACCGGCCGAAAGCATTGAGCATGTGAATGACTGGTTGAGTCCCGGCAGCGCCGGCCAGGACTTTCGCTGAGCAAGGCAAGTTTGCGGACGGGCATCAGGTCGGCTGGTAGGCGGTTTTTTGACGTTGTTTTTAAGTTGCGTTGTTGTGGTGTCTAACTGCGTACCACTCGTCGATTAATTGACGATCGTATTCCAGCCTCGGCAGGCTCGCCGATTCCTCAAGCCTAGCGTAACGAACTGATTTAACGGGTATTTCTGCACCTTTTGCGCAGGCTGGCCAGACGTTCGGCGCCAAGTTTCGGCCGGCCACGGGTTAGTGGGTGGCCGGCGCTGCGCTGGGCTGGCCTAGACTCAGCCTACGAGCTCGAAAGGAGCACATTATCATGTGTAAGTGGTTGATAATTATTCCTGTTCAGGTTGTCTCGATGGTTTCGTCCGGCTTCTTGAAATGCACGCACCCCCCGCCAGAGCATCCAGTGAACACCCTGGTTTGCCGTGCGTGGGGGTTATCGATATGAGGCCGGAGAATAAAAAAACGATACGCGTGATGCTGATCGATTGTCGTCCTCTCGTGCTCAGGGGGCTGCATGACTTGATCAATGCCAGAAAGCCGCAGATGGAAGTGAGCGGCCAAGCCTCGACCTATACCCATGCGCTGGATCTTGCCGATCAGTTGCGGCCCAACGTGATCTTTTTCAGCTTCTTTCCCGATGCGTTGAATCCCCTGGAAGTTGTCGCCGGGTTGACCCGCAGCGCGGAGATGAAAGTGCTCGTGCTCAAGGGGTTGTATGAGGCCGTTCCCGTGGCCCAGGCGATCGAGGCGGGCGCACGCGGTATTGTGCTGGCCGAAGACCCGACCGATTCGATCATCCAGGCCATCGTCAAGGTGCATCATCGCGATATCGGGCGGGACAGGGCCTGGGCAGGAGGGCTTTCCGGTTATGCCTCCATCGGCCATGCCATCACTCAATGCAATCTGGAGCAGGCGAAACAGGCTCGGTTGACGCTGCGCGAGAAAGAATTGATCCGCGCCATCGTGGGGGATCCGTCCGCCAAGTACATCAGCATTGCCGGGCGTTTGGGGATCAGCGAGCACACCGTGCACAACCATCTGAGCAATATTTATCAGAAGCTTGATCTCATTAACCGTATCGATTTGCTGATGTATGCGCTTAAGCATGGGCTTACCAACGATGAAGAGCCCCCTGAGGCCACTTGGGTGGAGTTGGATTGAGCGATCCCTGATCTGCGGGAGCGAGCCTGCTCGCGAAGACGGCGACACAGGCAGCATTGATGCAAACTGACCCACCGCCATCGCGAGCAAGCCCGGTTCCCACAGGGAATTTGCGGGAGACACTGATATTCATAAACGACCAAAAACCTGTGTGGGAGCGAGCCTGCTCGCGAAGGCGGCGACACAGGCGCCATTGCTGCAAACTGACCCACCGCCATCGCGAGCAAGCCCGCTCCCACAGGAATCTGCGGTGGACACAAATTTCATAAACGACCAAAAACCTGTGTGGGAGCGAGCCTGCTCGCGAAGACGGCGACACAGGCAGCATTGATGCAAACTGACCCACCGCCATCGCGAGCAAGCCCGCTCCCACAGGGATCTGCGGTGGACACAAATTTCATAAACGACCAAAAACCTGTGTGGGAGATTCTATGGTTGAGGAGAAGCCCTCAAGCCGCTTTTGGTTGGTATTCGCTTTGTCCTTTCAGCAAAGCGAATACGATCCGAGCAAGCTTGCGAGCCAGTATTACTAGCGCCT